>JAVCBX010000176.1:0-10167 GCA_037917635.1 Thermoproteota archaeon
AACGGAAGGGAGCTGGAAGATGTAATAAAGCTTACTTTTTATGTCACTAGTCTTGAAAAGCAACACGACATTGAGAGGGCCTACTTGGAAACCTTCACAAAAGGAAGGCCAGCGATGACGATAATTGAAGTATCAGGGCTTCCTTTTGGCGTTGATGTAGCTCTTGATGCCATCGTCAAGGCGTGATCAATCCAGCCTCCAAGAACTTTATTCTAATCTCTCCATATGTAGCTAAGGCAGACATGGCGATTGCAGCTCTTTCAGGGGTTGGATAAGCTGGAAATCCGAGCTCTTCAAATCTTTCCCTGAAAGCTGTTGCGTACCCTCCCTGGCCTATATCGCAGAAAACAACAGGTTTGTCTATGCCCCTAGCCACATCTGCCAACTTCTCCGGCAGATCTCCCGTTAATCCCGGGACGTGATGAAGCGCTATCACAATTACTCCATCTACTACTGGGCTCTCTAACAGGACTTCTAAGGATCTTACGTAAGCCTCGTCGTCTGTGGATCCTGTTAGGTCGACTGGATTCTTTATAGAGGCTATTGGAGGTATTATTCCCCTCCTTTTCAATTCATCAAGCCTTTTCCATGTTTCTTCGGAGAAATCAGCTATTATAAGCCCTCTTCTCTCGAGCTCATCCACAGCCATAACCCCAGCCCCCCCTCCATCTGTTAAAACAGCAATTCTCTTCCCCTTGGCTGGAGGCTGCATCGAGAGGGCCTTAGCAACGTCAAATAGTTCCTCAACATTATCAACCCTGATTATACCTGCCTGTCTAAATGCAGCATCGTATATATCATCCCTTCCCGCAACTGCTGCGGTATGGGAAAGAGCTGCTCTTACACCAGATTTTGTCCTAGCAGCCTTTAATACGACTATAGGTTTGCTCAAAACAGCTCTTCTAGCAGCCTCTATGAATTCCTTTCCCCTTCCTAAGGATTCTATGTAAACTAAGATTACTCTGGTCTTATAATCGCTTGCAAGATAGTCTATTAGTTCCGCCTCGTCCACATCAGCTCTATTCCCATAGCTAATGAACTTGGCGAGCCCAAGCCTTTCACCAGCCATATAGTCAAGACAGGCCACTCCAAAAGCTCCTGATTGTGTTATAAGAGAGATGGATCCACTTTTTGGCCTAGGTAAGGATTTGAAGATCTTTCCTGAAATCTCCTTCTCGTAAGGTAAGAACATAGTATCCACTCCGCTTTCTGGACACACGATTCCTATGCAATTAGGACCTATTACCCTAACCCTGTGCTTCCTAGCAACTCTAATCAATTCCTCTTGAAGAGCTACTCCTTCGCCTCCAATTTCGGCAAAACCACCGCTTATTACAATCACGTTCCTCGTGCCAAGCTTTCCAAGCTCATCAACTGCTTCGGGCACAAATTTAGCTGGAATAGCGATGACAGCGAGATCAGGCGGGAAAGGAAGTTGGGATATTGATTGGAAGGTTGGAACCCCAAGTATCTCCTTTGCGCTTGGATTGATAGCAAATAGCTCTCCCTTGAAAACACCTTTATCTTTGTTCTCCTTAAGGATCCTTAATATCTCATGCCCAACCTTTCCTGGCTTTCGAGATGCTCCTATTACTGCTATGGAATCCGGATAAAAGAACTTGTCAAGTGGTAACATCATGATATTGAAAGATGATCAAAAATTAAACTAAGCTCTATTCATCTGGCGTTAACTTAATTAAAAATTCAAGCCTAGATCGCCGCACTTAAGATGATTCAAGGTCTAAGGCCTGCTTTAGCTCTCTAACCTTCTGCCTCTTTCTAGCTATTTCTTCAAAGTGGTTACCCAACTTCTGAATCAGCCTTTCCAACTCCTCTTTGTTCATCTCTTCCAAAGTACCTAGCATCTCCTCATGCAAATCGTAGTATACCTTGGCTATATCTATTAGCTTCGGGATCTTGGGTATGTCAGGCTCAATCAACATCACTGAGATCTCCGATTCCTCCGCCCCTTCGTCTAAGATCCTTAAGCCTCCAGCAATGTCTATCCCATTTATTTTTTTAAGGAAAAACCTCTTCACATCAAAATAACCCTTAATGCTGAAGTTTTCCTTAGGAACTTTAATTACAAAAACTGCCCTGAAAGCCGTTTTTGGATCACAGTCAGCCATTCTTCCTTCCTCTAGGGCAAGTTCTGCTAGAACATCAAGAACACTTCCTACAGTCTCTGATCTAACCTTGGAATAGCAAGGTACACAGAGAGTAGCTTCTTTCATTTTCAAAATGGATTTGAGACCCTGCGCAGAGAGCTCTCCTCCCATGCCAGTTCCTATGGAGGAAGTCTCTTCGAACATCGTATCTATGAAGGAAGAGATCTTCTCGTTAATCTCTGCTAAACCTCCCCCCACCTTTCCTTCTTCGGATGGGATAAATCGATCGTTGTCCACCAGCAAAATGGCATCTGCATGATCTAAAAGATTTGATATTGAGATTATGGAGTTATAGGAGAACCTTATTGGTTCAATGGGATACGTGAAAGGAAGAATACCAAGAACCACTACGGGAGGCACGATGCTCTTATCAGCCAAATACTCCCTCAAGTACCTGATCAACACGGGCGTGGCCCCTCCTCCAGTACCACCGCCAAGAGCTGCAAACACCATTATGGCAGGAGCTCTCTCAGCTCTTTTCTCCTTCAGATAACTCATCACCTTCTTTTTGCTTTCTTCTTCTAACATTAGCCTCATAGCTGACTTCCATTGACCGCCAACGCCTTCTCCAGGTTCTCCTAAAAGGATGAAATTATCTTTTAGTGATTTAAGCTCCTCCTCGGTTCTAGATGAAGTGTCAACTATCAACGTGCCGAAGAACCGATCTTCTCCCAGCTTGGAGTGTGCCTGATCTAAAATCCTCGCCCCTCCAGCTCCAACTCCTATTCCAAACAGCTTCAATTGAAAACTCCTCCTTCAATCTCAATTAGAAGGGCGTCTAACAAGCCTTCAAGAACCCCCATCTCTTTCTTTAATTTCAAAAAATCAGCCTTTGTACTGGCCATTTCGGCTTTTTCTTCCACTTCTTCGAGCTTCGTAAGGATTCTCTCGAGCATCCTCCTTTCCCTAACATCTAACTCGTTCCTAAGGCCAATGTTTGCAACTCTCTCTTTAATTCTCTTCATTCTATACTTAAGCTCCTTTTTCGCATTCTTGAGACCTGAATTGGGTGAAAACTCCTTTAAATGAAGATATCCACCTTTCATTTCAATTATTCCCTCTCTTTTCATTCTCTCAATCACCCATTCCCTCCAGTCTTCTGGAACAGATTTAATGGCATTTGGATCGACTTCTTTTTCGGTGGAAATCTCCTTAATTAGCCTTCTAGCCCAGATATGATACATCTTCTCTGCTTCCTCCAGCTTTCGTCTTAAATCAGCCAAATTCCCGTATATCGTCCTAAGATAAGATAGGACGAGACCTGCTCCCTTGTTTGGAGCGTTGGATGACATTATCTTCTTTATCTCTTTTTTCCAACCCTTTAATCCTGCTAAGGATTTTAGCTCATCGTTTTCTCTTGAAATCTCTTTTACAAGATCTCCAATACTTATAATACAATCTATTTGCTCCTCAATCTCCGCAAGCTTACCGTTCAGTTCAAGGAAATCGTCCCTTGAGTTGATCAATCTTTGCAACTTGAGCGAGTTCAGCCTCCTTGCAGCATCTAGGTAAACACTCTCAAAAGATCTTAAACCCGTCATTGAATCCAAAAACATTGAAACCCTGAGCATCTTAGGTAATTTTTTCTCAGACCTCCTCAGACGCACCAAGAAGATCCTAATACTGTCTGCTAATTCTAATTCTCTAGAAAGCTCCCTTTTCAAAACCTCTAAAGCGGTAGCTCTTTCTCTAGCTTCAGAAATTTTGATTTCTTCGTCTTTTCCAATGGACTTAAGCAGATTAGATAATTTCTGCAAAGATTCCCTTATAAAAAGGGCTTCAAATCCTTCTAACTCAATTGAATGATAGATCTCTTCCAGTTGCTTAACTAGCGATTTGTTCTGCTCAATAAGTTTTCTCACCATTTTGAGGACCTTAATGTCATCTCTTAGCTTTGAGATTGTTTCTGAGAGTTCTAAATCAAATCTCTCCAGCTTTTTGACACAATCTATCAGCTCTTCAGCGTTAAGGTGTTTTGAGACCTCTAACTTCTTTAGAAAAGCCTCAGTTTTTTCTAATAAACGAACCACGCTTTCATCTGCTTTTATTTCCGAAGAGACCTTCCTTAACTCATCCGCAAGGGAGGAAGTTGTCTCCGCCCTAGTTTTCAAAACCTTGAGAAGATCGCTCTCTATATCCGCTAAGACTCTCTCCGAGAGCTCTGTGATTGAAGCAATTCTCTCTCTATATCTCCTTATGCTTCCCGCAAGAAGAACAGTCCTTTTCATAAGGACCTTTCTGTTGTAATAGGGGTCTGTTATCATCGCATCCAGCAATTGAGTGAATCTTTCTTTAACCGCACCTCTCGAAGCTTTGTACTTTGTAACTATGCTAGGAGCTACCTTTGAAAAAGCTTCAAAAAGCCTTTCCATCAGCTTAAGTTCATCTAGAATCTTCAAGATTTCGGTAAGAAGACCATCTTCAGATAAGTTTTCAACTAATAGCAAGGACAGCTTCCTTCCATGTCGCCTTAAGAGCATTTCTTCCAAGAGTTTTTGTCTTTCTGAGAATTTCATAGATTGTATCCATTAGAATTATTGTTGGTTGACAATATAAAATAGTGAGGTGGAAAGGAAGGAACTTCTTCAAGAAATTATCATCTAATTGCATCGAAAAATACTTAACATAAACTTTTTGAGAGAAGAAGACCCAGTCGCCTTATTCCATCTGAAATCTCCTTCGGAGAAAGATAAGAATAACTAAGCCTCATTCCATGTGTTTCAGGTCTTATTGGCTCCAAGGAATCTTTATCCGGAAGATACGCATGTCCAAATCTAGGGAAGAAGGCGATTCCTGGGACGTACGTTAGATCGTTCTTCAATGCCACTTCCTCCAAGAACCTCTTTGAATCAAAGCCAGGATCAGGGGCATTCCACCAGATGAAGAAGCCTCCCGTCGGGTCTGTTCTCTTACCTTCAGGAAAGAACTCATCAATCGATTTTTTCATTGCCTCACACCTTTCCTTATATCCCAATCTGACTTCTTCGATGTGTTTTGAGAAGAACTTCTCGTAATAGTGCTTTGCAAGCATTTGAGTAATGGTTGGCGTGTTTAGATCCATATAACCCTTAGCTTTGACCACTTCCTTTCTGAGATCTGGAGGGAGAACAGAATATCCTATTCTGAAAACTGCAGCTTCCTTACTTGATGACCTAAGGTACGCTACGATCGAATTTTCATCATCAAATAATTTTATCGGAGGTATTCTCTCATCCCTAAACTGGATCTCGCGATAGGCTGAGTCTTCAACTATAAGAATACCTTCGTTAGCTGCTAGCTCGAACAACTCCTCCCTTCTCTTCAAGGGCATAGTGGTTCCAGAGGGATTGTCTGAGTCTGGTATAACGTAAATTAAATCCGGTTTCTTTCCAAGCTTCTCTTTACTGAGCTTAATAGCTCTTTTGACGTGTTCAGGGTCCATTCCCATTCTCGTCATGGGAACCGTTACTAGCCTCGCTCCAAGTTTAAGCGCCGCATTCACAAAACCAAGGTAAACTGGTCTTGTGGTTATCACGATATCCCCTGGATCTAAAAGAACATCCAATATCGCGTATATGGCTTGCTGAGAGCCCGTGGTCACTAAAATCTCCTCCCAACTGACGTCTAAACCATCTGTAAGTTTAAGGTGATTGGAAAGAACCTCCCTAAGTTCCCTAATCCCCTCTGTCGGGCAGTAATTAAATAAATCTATGACCTTGTGCTCTTCTTTCTTCTCTAATAACTTTAAACAATAATCACCAAGCTCTAATAGGGCATGAGACAGAGCTCGAGTTGGAAGAACCCCCGGCTTCCCTCCAGCAAAATAATACCTCACATTATACCTGAGAAGTCTCCTGATCTCCGATTCTGGAATTAATTGGGTCCAAGTCGCGAAATCAAACGCTTTTGATAGGGGCTTCACCAAGGGACTACACCAATAATATCTTCGATATTTTATAGTTAAAAATATAAACTATGCTTGGGCGATACTACCATCTTATTGTTATTGAGCCGCTAAGTCCTTCCCAACTCCGTTTTCTTTAGCACTTCTCCTTTAGAAAAAGAGATCAAGATCTTCTTCTGGTATACGTCCTTCCTCTACGAAAATCCCTTCTGCCTCTCCTCATGGGGGGCTCATATCCCTCAGGTACCTGAGGGCTCTCCTCCGGAATCTCTTCAATGCTTGGAACTTCTGAGTCGTTTATCTTTTCTATAGATCCCCTACTTCCTAAGTTTAGACGGATTTCTCCTCTAAAGACTCTAGTATATCCGTTCTTTATTTCAACAGCATCTCCCGTTGAGATCTTTCCCGCATGTTCTTCCCAGAGGGTTAAGGTTATCCTTCCAGTCTCGTCCCCAACGATCGCTTCTGATAAAGTTCTAGGACCTCTGAAAGTTTGGATTTCCTTCAACTCTCCCGCTTCTATAACACGGACTTTTATGTTTACCTCATTCATATCCGGGACTAACTGACTCACTTTCACGGGCATCTTCTCGGATCTCCACACACTTATGTGTGGTCGTCCCTGTTGAGGCTATAAAAAGTATTTGTTTGAAACGATGAAATCTTAATGATCGATGAGAGGAAGTGATAACAGATGAGAATATCCTTCTTAGGAGGGGTTTCTGAAATAGGAGGCAATAAGATACTGCTTGAACATGATGGGTTTAAGCTACTCCTCGACTTTGGAAAGAGCTTTAAGGAGGAAGCCAGGTTTTTCCTCAGGCCTTACGTTGCCCCCTTTTCCATCTCTGACCTGATAAAGCTTGGTCTAATTCCAAACTTCTATGGAACTTATAAATGGCAGGGAAAAAGCCCAGAGTTAATGGGAGTCTTGATAAGCCACGCTCATCTCGATCATTATGGATATCTCCCTCTTTTAAAACCAGAAATACCTGTTTTCATGGGAGAGACAAGCAAGATAATAGTAAAAGCTAGACAAGACGCTCAAATCCCTTCTTGGGAGAGAACCGTAAACGTAGACTCCATAAGAACTTTTAGAACAGGCTCAGAGATTGAAATAGGTCCCT
This sequence comes from Thermoproteota archaeon, assembly GCA_037917635.1. GTDB lineage: Archaea > Korarchaeota > Korarchaeia > Korarchaeales > Korarchaeaceae > QMVU01. The sequence continues at coordinate 7,179 of JAVCBX010000176.1, forward strand.
TTAAGGTCACCCCAGTTCATGTTGATCACTCAATCCCGGGGGCATATGGCTTTTTAATCGAGGCTGGAGGCAAGAGATTGGTTTATACCGGGGACTTCAGGCTTCACGGTCGGGTTCCACATCTTACCAAGGATTTCTTGGATAAAGCGAGTGAATTTAACCCCGATCTTTTGGTAGTTGAGGCCACGAGGGTGGCACCAGAATCAGATCCCGAAGAGGCCATTATAAGGTTGCTTGAGCAGCACAACCTACTTCAGTCCCTAAAACCCCCTCCTCTCAGGGTAAGAAAAGAGGTAGAAAGCGAAGAGATGGTTCTTGAGGAAATGAAAGCGGTAGCCGAAGTGGCTGATGATTCTCTGCTCCTAATTGAGGCCAACACCACGGACATAGACAGACTTAGAACGGTGTGGCTTCTATCTAAGCAGTTGGGAAGGAGGCTTGTGCTAGGGGAAACGCAGGCCCTAATAGTCTACAGGCTCTCGAAGATGGATCCGAATATAAAAGAAATTCCTAAAATAGGGGACTTCTCTCTTTTCTTAAGCAGAAGAAGAGAGAAAGAGGGATGGAAAGAGGTTAAAGAGGGAAGAAGGAGGCCTGCCATCAAGGAGCTTATCTCCTTAGTTGAGGATAAGTGCGGTCCGCAAGGGATAATTTGGGGAGAAAACAGGAGAATGATATCAAGGGATCCATCTTCCTTCGTAGTCTTGACTCATAATAGCCCAAGCACCCTAATGGGAATATTGCCAAGCGATGGAACTAAGTTTCCCCTGACCTTCATACTTAGCAGATCTGAGCCTTTCAATGAGGAGCTGGCCCTCAGCTTTGACAAACTCCTTAATTGGTTGACCTTCTTCGAAGTGAAGAGGTATTACAGGATACACGTATCAGGACATGTTACGCCGGAGGAATTAGCCAATTCAATTGAAAAGGTGAATCCGAAGATTATAGTGCCAGTTCACACCTCATATCCCCAGTTATTCGACGAGTATGTTCCCTTCTCCGCAAAGGACAAAGTAAAATTGGTTGCGAAGGGGGATATCTTGGAGTTATGAGAGCAAATGAATGTTTCCAATTCTAACGTACCTAAGACCTGCTTCTTTTGCAGCCTCTAGGCATCTGAATGCCTGTTCTCTGCTTGTCGTAGGAAGATCCGTCAGCTCAAAACAAGGATAAAAGGCAAGTAAGGAGTAGGGTATGTCCGGGTTTATGTCAGCTATGAATTCTGCTATCCTCCTTACCTCCTCTTCATCCACATATCCTGGAACGAGCAAGGTGCTTGCAGTTAGAACCGGAACTTCCGATCTTTCTTCAAAATACTTCTCACCAAGTCGCTTGAAATTCTCAAAGGCAATTTTATTGGAAACTCCACATATAGCAAGGTTAAGGGTCTCGTCCCAGAACTTAAGATCAAACTTCATCACACCCCCGCTCTCAAAGACGAGTTGCATTGCAAGATCTGCAAACCTAGGAGACATGTTTCCATTGGTCTCAAAGCAGATTCTAAGGATCCTTTTCTCCTTCTTTGCTTTCTCAAGTGCTATTTTGCTTGTAGCAATTGCGTGTTCCATCTGCGATGAAGGATCGCCTCCAAAGTAGCATATACAACTAACCCTCTCGTTCACCTTTGAAGCAAGTTCTTCAGCGCTCATGACTGGTCTAAGCCTTTGAGTAAGCCTCTTAAACTGGAAATTCTGGCAAAACAGGCATGAAAAAGTGCAAGATCCGTAAAAAACGGCCAAATTATAGTATCCATATTCAGGACCGTTCTTATGTGCATACTTAGGATATCCAGTTCCCACCGCAGGACAGAACCACGCTGCAACGCAATTCGTTACATGAGGATCGTAATACCATTCTAGTATTCCCCTTTCTCTAGTCCCACCAAGCCTCACCAATCTGCCATTTACATTAGTAACCAGACCGCAATACCCCTTGTTTCCCTCGCCTATTCTGCAGTTGTTGCCACAAAGGCCACAAAGCAACCCATCTGGATCCCTTGGTGGCTGAGTTGGTAACCCATATTTTATCCTGGATTCGTGCAAGAGTCTTCTAGCTATCTTTAGAGCCTCATCTGGGTAATTCCTAAAGCAACTTAGGCAGACCCCAAGCTTATTGGATATGCAGGGCCCGCTTTCTCCGCATATCTTGCAGGTCCCCATCTCCTTATGATCTTGAGGTACTTGCTTATGAAGTTCATCTTCAAGAATCAAAGGCGATTTCAGAAAAACAATAGAAAAACTAAAAAAGATAAAAGCCTAATAGCGAATCTTGGAGAAGAAAAAAGGACTTTTAATATGTTTAATGGACCTAAGCATGACAAGAAGCTGTAAATTTGCCTATCTATGTCAAAAAAGGTGAACTCCTCCTTATACTTCCTAAGATGAGAGAAAATAAGGTCTAATTCATTAGAACTAAGCGAATCTAGGGCATTCCTTACCGCAAGACCAGCTTTTACCTCAAAACCAAACTGGCCCCACCAACTCCTCTCATAGGATCCATCTATGCAAGAAGAGCCCACCTCATAAGACCTAAGAATAGAATTTGCTAATAACTTGGCGGCCTTAACACTAAGGTACACTCCTCCTCTGCTTATGGGCTTAACTTGCCCAGCTGCATCTCCAACTAAAGCAATGTTCTCCTTCTGAAAATGCTTTAGAGGCGTAGAAGGTATTGCTCCAGCTTCAAATCTCGATGGATTTGGAACAACCCTTTTGATCCATTGAGTTATGGGATCTCCAACCTCTCCCAAGGCCCCAATTCTATTTTCACTTTTCCAGGGATGAATCCAGAGAAACCTGCTTCCTCTCATTATTTTAACAAAAAATTCGCCTTCAGAGACTATTTTTCCCTTAGAAACGACCTGGACTCCGATATAAGGCTCCCCCATCCCCCAACCCATCAGCTCCCTTACCCTAGAGTAAGCTCCGTCGGCTCCAACAAGATACTTAAATGAGATCCTTTCAAGCCCATTTTCGCCACGAACTAGAGC
>JAVCBX010000116.1:0-10148 GCA_037917635.1 Thermoproteota archaeon
GTTGAGCTCTATCAGATTCTTTACTTCAGGCTTCTTCACCTTTAACTCCTCCTTCAGCCCGACCACCTTTTCTAGGAATATGCACTTCGCATCTATGTACTCCCACACTGGAGGAAGCTCCCCTGGAAGTCCAACAACGTTTCCAACCATAGAATCGGCCTTTGTTAGAGCTGGATCGAGCTCGGTTCCAACTCCTATGAGCCCTCCAGGTTTTGCACGCTCTAATTCTATGTTCTCACTTCTCAAACTCTTTATCTTAGTTGTTAGGGGGCGATACTTACCCTTATGGTACAAGCCAGGAAGGATCTCAATATCGTCTCCGACCTTGAACTCTCCTTGAATTATGGTACCTCCCAAAACTCCTCCCTTTAACTTCTCAGGCCTTGTTCCAGGCCTGTTTATGTCAAATGATCTTGCTACATACATTTTCGGGGGCAAGGTTGGGTCCCTTTCAGGGGGTTTAAACCTCTTAACCATCTCCCTGATTAGATAGCCAAGGTTTACTCCGTGAAGGGCTGAAACTGGGATTATAGGAGGGACCTCTTCCAATTCCCTCGAAAGATACTCTCTTATCGCCTCATAATGCCTGATGGCCTCTTCATCTGAAACTAACTCTATCTTGGTTTGAACTGCTATTATCTGCTTTACTCCAGTTATCTTTAGGGCTACCAAATGTTCTCTAGTTTGAGGCTGGGGGACTGGCTCATTAGAGGCGATGACGAGCAGAGCGGCATCCATTAATGTCGATCCGGCCAACATTGTTGCCATTAGTGTGTCGTGACCAGGACAATCTACGAAGGAGATCTTCCTCAAGAGTATGGTATCAGACCCGTCCCTTGGACACTTCCTCTTCGTAGTATAGCAATCTGGATCATCTTCAGGACATTTAGGGCATTTCCTTAGCTCTGCGTTTGCATATCCGAGCTTTATGGTGATCCCTCTCCTAAGCTCCTCGCTGTGTCTTTCTGGCCAAACGCCAGTTAGTGCCTGGACAAGCGTTGATTTCCCGTGATCTACGTGACCAGCTGTTCCGACGTTCATTTCAGGTTGCTTTGGCTCATCCATCTCTAATCTCATCCCCTTCTTCCTTTTCTTTACTAACAAGTTTCTCTATAGGTTTTTCTCCCCACTCCACTACCTTCATGTTGATCTGCTTTACGTCCTCCAATATAACGTTTCCTCGAACGAGCTTTGCCCTTCTATCCCCTTTACGTCTTGGACGGAATCCCGGACCCCCAGATAAAAGTATTCTCTTCCTACCAGTACCATGGACGCCTGGATGAAGTGGGAAGCCATCCTTGTCCCTTCCACCAGTTATCTTTAACCTGTATCCGGGGAGGCCTATCGCTTCCCCTAGGATCACATCCCCTATCTTTTTACCAATTAGAACGCTTCCCCTCTCCCTATCGAGGTCAAGCCTGTATGTCTTACCTGTTTTTGGATCTCCTATGCAGAGGATGAACTCCACTTACTCTCACCTCCCCTTGCCATCAAGATTCAACCTCTTCAAGGCTCAATTTTAAGTCCAATATCCTTCGATAAAGCTCCTTCTCCTCCTCAGAAAGGACGGAAAAGAAGATGCTTCTTGCCTTTGGATCATATATCTGTTTGACATCGGAGTAAAGGATTCTTCCCTCCTTTATGTTCCTTCCGACAACTCCTCCCCTTATCGAAATAGCAACCTCTTCGCCAGCCAAAGCCTCTGCCTTCCTCATTCCTTGGTCTTGGATCTCCATCACTATCCCAACTCTCTTTCCCTTTTCGTTTATTAGGTATGCTGATGGCCTTAGCCTCCCCCTTAATATTCTAACCCCTACAATTGCAGGATTGCTTCTCCTGAAGACAAAGCCAGGAAGGACTTCAAGCTCACAAGGATAAACCAAGCTGGACAGGACCCTCAATTTTTCCTGCTCCCTCATCTTCTCAAGGTGTTCCTCAAGCTTCTCCATTAAACCGTAAATCACAACATCCTCTATGACCTTGACCTTGCTTTTCTCAAGCTCCTCCCTGAGATGGCTTGGAGCTTTTACGTTGAAGGCCAAAATAACCCCGAACTTCTCGTCTTCCTTCCTTACTATGGCTGCCTCGAAAACATCCGCCTTTGAGATGTCTCCTATTTCTGCCTTCCTTATTGGTATGCCCTTGCTTTTGATCTGGTTAACCAAAGCCTCCAAGGAGCCCAGGGTGTCTGCCTTAACTACTATCCCCACCTTGTCTGTTCTAATTATAATTCCTCCTATCTCCTCCTCCACTTCCTTCCTAACCTCCTCCAAACGGCTCGGATTCCTGACAACGATTAAAGGAGATCCAGCTATAGCATTTTCCAAGTCGGGAGCGGCTATCATTATTCCAGATGCAGCTTTAACCTCATCAACACTCTGAAATCTTGACCTCGGAGTTATTCTTATTTCTGCCAAAGGTTGTGGCCTTAAAAGGGCTCTTACGTTCGTTACTATGGTGCCAGAAGTCCCTCCAAGAACTATTGTATCACCCTTCCTGATGGAACCATCGTATATTATGGCCGTTAGTACCGTTCCCAGCCCAGCTTCTTCCTTAACCTCAAGAACAGTCCCTAGCCCAGGCCCTTCGGACAGCTTAAACCTGTCAAGCATGAACCTTTGAACTAGACCTAATAGCATTGCTAAAAGATCTGGTATGCCCTCGCCCGTTATAGCGCTTGTTGGAACTATTGAAAGCACTTTAGTGAACTCCCTCACCCTGTCGTACCTATCTGCCTCGAAGCCAAGCTCGGCCAGCTGATCTATAACTCTAGAGATCCTCTTTTCAAGCTCTATCTGTGCTAATTGGCTCTGTTTTTCAAAGGATTCTATGAAAGAAGAGCCAGGATTTGTTCTCCATCCATCAACAAGATCTATCTTGTTTAACGCGATGACGAATGGCGTTTTCCTTTCCTTCAATATGTTAATTGACTCGATTGTTTGAGGCTGAACTCCTGCAAGGACATCTATAACTAAAATGGCTATGTCCGCTACGGAACCGCCTCTCCTCCTAAGGTTAGTGAAAGCCTCGTGACCTGGAAGGTCGATGAACAAAAGGCCTTTGGTCTTAATCTCAAAGCTCACTCCAAGTATCTTGAAAACCGGCTTACATATCTCCTTTAGGACTGAAGCTGGAATCTCTGAAGCACCTATGTGCTGAGTTATCGAGCCTGGCTCCTTTGCAGTAACCCTTGTCTTACGAACGTAATCCAAAATTGTTGTCTTGCCTGAGTCAACGTGTCCTAAGACTGCTACAATCGGCTGTCTGTACTTTACTCTAGCGTTATTGGAGGAGTTCCCTGAAGCGCTCATGTTCTATTAACCTCTTCTTTTCCCATATTTGAGGGTCCATTTTAGCTTTTCAGGACTTCTTTTAAGTTTTAATGCGTTTTTGGAGCACTTTGACGAGCAAAATAAAAGGATTTTCCCATCGTTTCTGACGTACATGATGCCAGTCCCAAATTCCACGTCCTTTCCACAGAAGGCGCACTTCCTTACAAGAATTGACATCTGTTTCACGCACCCTTCTTTTCAGTTACCTTGGCTTTAACCTTCTTGCCTCTATTTCTGTTTCTCTAAGCAGCAGTATGTCCCCTACTCTAACTGGACCAGCAACGTTTCTAGTCAAAACTCTGCCCTTGTCCTTCCCCGCGAGTATCTTAGCACGAACTTGAGTTATTCCTCCAGCTACCCCCGTCCTTCCTATTATCTCAACAACCTCGGCTGGGTAGGCTTCGTTCTCCGATGACATGCTCCTCACCCCTTGAAATTCATCGGATTAACTCCACTTTATCGCCTATTTAAGCTCCTTTATCTTATCTATAATCGCTTTCATTAGGTTCTCTGCTTGTCCTGGATTTATGATCGCAACAGAAGATGCCGAGACGTCTATTCCAGCTCTTTTCCCTAGCTCCCTCTTGCTTGGAACGTAAGCATATGGGATTCCTCTCTCTTCACAAAGAAGGGGCAGATGGGCTACTATCTCAGGTGGATCAACGTCCTCAGCTATTATTACGAGTTTGGCCTCTCCTCTCTCAACCATTTTAGTAGTTTCGTTTACTCCCTTCCTAACCTTCCCATCAGTGGTTCTGACGAGCTCCACTAGCTCATATATCTTGGAAACTAACTCCTCAGGAACCTCGTACTTAACGTAGAAGGGTTTGTCACCTGGATTCATCCTTCATTCCCTCCAGACCTTCACTTCAAGTTCATCTACCTTTTTAAAGGTTAATTAAAACCAAAGCCTAGCCTAGGCTTGGATGAAATAGCCCCCTTGCCATCATCCAATTGAGAAGCCTTCCCTTGATTAGATATCTCTTCCTCCTCCTAAATTGTTCAATGTTTGAGGCCCCAGAGAGGGATAGAGCTGTCTTCATCTCCAAAATGAATCTATTTAGAAGCTTCAATATGGCTTCCTTCCCCCCACGATAATAGGCCCTGAGAAAAGGTAAAGCGGCCCCTGAGTAATTTGCACCTAGAGCTATGCACTTCAGAGCATCTAATCCGCTCCTAACTCCTCCGGATCCTATTATGAAAGCTCTTTCAGTTGCAGAAACCACTTCAATTATGCTAGCTGGTGTTGGGATGCCCCATTTCCCAAATGTTCTAGCCAAAATCTTCGAAAGGCTCCCCTCTTCTCCCCTATAACCCTCAATTATTGCCCAATTCGTCCCTCCAAGTCCCGCCACATCTATCCCAGCAACCCCCGTTGCTTCCAAAAGGGCAGCCGTCTCCTTAGATATCCCGGATCCGATCTCCTTTACTATTACCGGGACATCAAGCTCGTCCACCAGGTTTGTTAGGGCATCTAAAAGACCTTTAAAAGAAGATAGGCCCTCCGGCTGTATTATTTCTTGCAAAAGATTTAGGTGAACGGCAAAAGCATTTGCTTCCACCATACTAACAGCCTTTTCGGCGTTTTCCAGGCCGGAGGGACCAACTATGTGACTTGCGCCCAGATTAGCAATGATCAATATGTCTGGCGCGACATCTCTCGCAATTTTAAAAGTTGATGAGAGAGAAGGGTTCTCCAAAGCAGCTCTTTGGCTTCCTAAACCCATTGGTATTCCTGCCTCCCCGACAGCCTCTGCAAGAGCCATGTTTATCTCTTTCGCCTTTTCATGCCCTCCAGTCATGCCCTCGATTATTAAAGGGGCAGAGATCTCCTTTCCTAGGAAATTTACGCTTAACTTAACTTCTTCTGGAGACACTTCGGAAGCAGCAGAGTGCAGGAGAATTACATCATCGAACCAGTTAAATTCCCTCAACTCGACGTCCTTCTCCCTGGCTATCATCAAGTGACTAAGCTTTCTCTCAGATGTGCTCATTCTAGGTACACCGCGGCGCTAGCATATCCAACAACCGCTGAGTAATCGCCAGTTACATCACCACTAGTTCTATAGTCAAGTATTTCAGCTCTTCTGCCGCCTAACAACTTTGAGCTTATCAACATAGCCATAACTGGACCGTAACCGCACATGGAAACATCCATCTCTACTACTTTGTTGTAAACCTCCTCCTCACTCAATCTCTCAATCGCTAGGAGAATTGAATTGTCTTTCCTGTTTGCCTCAACCTGCGGTTCATAATGTGTGAGATCGGAGGACGCTATGACGACGGCGTCCCTTCCTGAAGAGGAGATGGCCTTGAAGATGGCTTCTCCAAGGCATCTGGAAGTTTGAAGGTCTTGAGCGAGCATCATGATAGGCACTATCTTGAATTCATTGCCGTAAATTGCCTGTAAAAACGGTATCTGTACCTCTATAGAGTGTTCAAACCTGTGAGGAATAGGATCAACTTCCACCAACTCACAACCCTTCTCTATGGCCGAACCTACCTCGGAGTCTAGGCTGATCTCTCCTAAAGGAGTCTTCCAAACTCCCTCCTTCATTAGTGAGATAGAACCACCCAATCCGACGTGATTTGGGCCGACGATGATGAAAGTCTCCGGACTTCCATCTTCAGCTAGCGCTTGGTATCCCTTTGCAGCGGTTGGGCCAGAATACATGTAACCAGCATGGGGCACCATAAGCCCCCTCAACTTCCTTAGACCTCTAGGATTCGGCTTTGGTATGGAAGGAATCCCGACAACATTAAATGCCCACTTTATCATGTTTAGAAGCTTATCAGGATCTGAAGGGTAAAATTGCCCAGCAACAGCCGGTAAGCGCTTCATATAGCCCAACTTCACCTCATACCAACAATCTTGGTTGCAAATTCCTCATAATCAACATCAAGATCCCCATAAGGGGGGATGTCTCCTCTTATCCTGAGAATCTCCCTAGTGAGTAGCCAGAAAACAAGTGCTAGTGAGCGCCTGCCTTTGTTGTTGGCCGGGATTGCCAGATCTATGTTGCTGAGTACGTTGTCTGCGTCTACAAGAGCAACTACAGGAATTCCGGCCTTTAGAGCTTCCTTATGTGCTTGCTTATCGACTCTAGGATCTGATAGGACAATAACATCGGGCTCAATGTACTCCGGCGAGCTTGGGTTAGTGAGCATGCCTGGAAGAAACCTGCCAGTTACAGCCTTCGCTCCTACGTACTTTGCAAACATTCTAACTGGCTTAAACCCATAAATTCTCACCGAAGTGGCAAGGATCTTTGAGGGCTCAAATCTTGCAAGGAACTTAGCAGCTATTCTAATTCTCTCATCCGTCTTGTCTATGTCCAAGATGGCAAGCCCATCGGGTCTTATCTTGTAGATGAAACGCTCCATGTCCTTGGTGTGAACCTTGGTGCCTACTTGAACTCCAGAAGAGAGGTACTTTTGCCTCGGTATTAATAGCCTCTCCTCCACGCTTTCAGATCCTCTTTCAACCCCGCTCATAATTCACCCTCTCTTCAAGCTGGATTCGCTTATAAAACTAAATATTATCACAATACAAAGGCTATCTTTCCTTCTTTCTGTAAGGCGAGAACTTAAGGTACTCCTGCGCTAGATCGACGTGAGATAGGAAGATCCTTCTACAGCAATATCTGTCTATCCCCATATCATCCAAAACCTTCTTTGGACTCTCTCCAACGTATACCCTTCTCGAGTACTCTTCCCACTTATCTCCTATCACTTTTCCGCAGGTAAAACACCTAATTGGGAACAACTTTGTTCACTCTTCCAAACATGCTCTTTTAGTGTCAATATAAAATTTTCTTTGAAAGGAGATCATGTAATCAGATCAAAGGATGGGCGTCAAGAAAGTTTCGATTGCTCGCTAGAGCAAACACCATTTTTTAATCTAGTTGAAAGGTCAATACTACTGATTCATTTCCAAAAAAGGTGAGACTTGGGTGATGGTAGGATGAGTTATGAGCTCTGGGTAGAGAAGTACCGACCTAAAAGGCTGGATGAAATGGTTGATCAAGAAGAAGTGGTCGAAGCTCTAAAAGGATTCGTGAAAAGCGGCTCCATTCCTCACCTACTCTTTGCTGGCCCTCCCGGAACTGGTAAGACTACGGCAGCTTTGGCCTTAGCTAATGAGATTTATGGGAATGAGGGGCTTGTACGCTCAAACTACCTAGAGCTTAACGCTTCTGATGAAAGGGGAATTGAAACCATTCGCACAAAAATAAAGGATTTCGCCAAGACAATGCCGGCAGGAGGGGTTCCTTTCAAGATAATTCACCTTGATGAAGCGGATCATCTAACCCCTCAAGCTCAACACGCCCTTAGGAGGATAATGGAGATGTACTCCGCAAGCACTAGGTTCATACTTGCATGCAACTATTCTTCAAGGATAATCGAACCAATACAATCGAGAACAGCAGTTTTCAGGTTCTTACCGCTTTCAGAATCGGCGATAAAGGAAAGGCTTCGGTACATAGCTGAAAGAGAAGGGGTTAACGTTACGGAAGAAGGACTGGATGCGATCGTTTATGTGAGTGAGGGGGACTTGAGAAGGGCAATAAACATGCTTCAAACAGCAGCTGCGATGGGAAGGAAGGTGGATAAGCAGGTTGTATTCAAAATGGCTGGGCTGGCTCGGCCTGAAAAAGTTGAAAAAATGATAAAAGCCGCCTATGAGGGCAACTTCCTTGAGGCGAGGGAGATATTAAGGGAATTGTTGTTGGAGGAAGGGGTTTCTGGTGAGGACCTGATAAAACAAATTTATAGGGAGATTTCAACATCAGAGAAATTCACAGATGAGGAGAAAGCAAAGCTAATTTCTTTCATAGGGGAAGTTGACTTCAGATTGGCTCTCGGTCTTCATCCTGATGTTCAATTAGGCTTCCTCCTAGCCCAAATATTGGAGATGGGTTCTTCAAGGTGAATGACTTGATCCCATGGACAGAGAAGTACAGGCCTAAGAGCTTAGATGAAATAATTGGACAACAATCAGCCTTGAAGAAGATAAGAGAATGGATTGAACTCGTCAAAAAAGGAGCCCCAAAAAGAGCGCTTCTCCTCCATGGTCCTCCTGGAACTGGCAAGACTTCAGCAGCCCATGCGATAGCAAAGGAGCTGGATTATGATGTGATGGAGGTAAATGCAAGTGAGGCTTCGGCAGGAGATAAATTGAAATCGGTTTTGAGCAATCTAGGTGCCCCTTCTCTCTTTGGAAAGAAAAGACTCATAATAATAGATGAGGCAGACGCTCTCTCTACTTCTGAGGCTAAACAGGTAGCTAAATTGGCCGAAAAGCTCGTTTCAGCTTGTCCCATAGTTATTACAGTTAATGATTTGTACAAAAACGTTCCTCCAGAATTGAGAAGGATATCTGAGCCAGTGAGGTTCAACAGGTTGAGATGGACTACGATCAGATCAGTTCTTGCGTCCATTGCGAGGAAAGAAGGTGCAAACGTTAGCATGGAGGTTCTAAAAAACATAGCAGTAAACGCATCCGGTGACCTGAGAGCAGCGATAAACGATCTTCAAACGATTTGTCAGGGATCCCCTGAACTTATCTCAGAAATTGGAAAGAGAATAGGCCAGAGAGATGTTGAAAAGGAGATCTTCGACCTTTTAAAGGCTGTTTTGATCTACGAGAAGTGCGGATACTCAAAGCTGGTTTTAAGAAATCTCGATCAAGATCCGAAGTTCGTGTTCAGGTGGATAGAAGAGAACCTCCCGCTCTTTTATAAGGAGCCAAAAGCGCTTAAAGAGGCCTATGATGCCCTATCAAAGGCAGATATCTTCTTTAAGAGGGCTACAGAAACTGGAAAGATGGGACTGCTTGCCTACTCGATTGACATGATGACCTTCGGAGTTTGCTCGTGCAAGACCAGAAAGCCAGCCGGCTGGGTGAAGTTCCAATTCCCTGAGATCATAAGAAGGAGATCTGCCACCAAAGAGATTAGAAAGGAGGTAAAAGAAATAGCTTTAATCTTGGCTAAGAGACTTCACATATCCTCCTCAAAAGTGATCGAAGAGATATTTCCCATAATTAGGGAGGACATGAAGAGAGAAGGACGCATCCTAGAAAACATATCTCACGAGCTAGGGATTCCGAAGGAAAGAATTAAGGAGATACTTGCCTAATCCTTTTTGATCTCCTCGGAAGAAAACAATCTAAGTATTCTTCTCGAGATAGGATGCTCTCTGTTAAGCCTGAAAACCCTTATTCTCCCAAGCTTGTGCTCTTCAACGATTCCAAGATCGGAAAGCATGCTTAGGTGTCTTCTTGTAACCTCGAAGCTAAGATGCGCTTTCTTGGCCAAACTAGTTATGTTTAACATCTCGTTCCTAGCTAACAAGTAAAGAAGCCTAATTCTCCCTTTTGATGAAAGCGCTAACTCGATCTGCTCAAAAGAAACTCCTTGATTAGACTTAGACATTTAAATCCTCACCGACTATGGCGCTTTCAACCAGTTGCCTTACCTTCTCCTCGAGCGATTTAGCTGGAAGGGCGTTCATGCCAATTAAGGTGGTCTGTCTCCTATATCCCTTTCCAGACCTCTTTAATTCGATAAAGCCTCTTTCTCCAAGACTCTTTATCCTCCTCCAAATTGCGGTATGTCCGTAGGGAGGGATCCCATACTCCTCGCATATCCCCCGATACTCCTCTTCAACCAAGCCCATTCTAACCAGAACATCTTGGCTTTTTATTAGGCTCCTAGAAACTGCTAAAAGAAGGATCTTCTCATGCAATGGTAGGTCTTTAATCTCCTCCTCAGTATACTGCCTTTCCTCCAATGGTTTGTCGAACGATCCAGC
>JAVCBX010000004.1:0-9813 GCA_037917635.1 Thermoproteota archaeon
TCCCTAGATATTTGAGCTCTGAATATGGAGCACTTTGAACCAAAATGTCCCAGTTATAGTTTTATGTTGAAAAATCTTTTATTCATACTAAAATTTGAAGAAAATATTTTAACTAAAATACCTAGAGCTCAGCCCCGACCCATTAAGCTTCAAACAAGATCAAAGAAAAGGTGAAACTAAAGGCCCCAGGTCCTCTTAAACTCCTCTATTAAGAATCTTTCCCCTAATACCCTTATTATTTGTCGAGTTTTTAGTGTCAGCTCGGGACTTGGCCTTATGAAGTTTCCATCCTCATCATAGATCGATACTATCTTCACCACGCCTGCTTCCGCCTCCCTCACGCTGTGGCCAGATAGATTCTCATTTACCAAGAAGGAAGCATAGATAGGAGCTCCTGAATCGAATTTTGGGGGAGAAACTGCGATTTTCTGACCTTCAATCCAGTTTAAAAGTATCTCAGATATCTTTATTGCAGCAGTTCCATCTCCAAAGGGATTTTGGGCAATCTTAACTCTTTCAACGAGTTCCCTGTCGTAAAGGAAGTCCCTGACGCACTTAACTATTCTAACCTCCTCAGCTCCAGCCATGACCCCAATTCCCTCATCTATTATCTCAGGTCTTTCCGTGCTGTCCCTTAGCACAACGCAAGGAACCTTTAGAGTTGCAGCTTCCTCTTGAACGCCTCCAGAATCCGTCGCCACAACGGTCGAGTTATCCAGGAGTTTTATGAAGTCCTTATAGGGGAGAGGGTCTGTAACCTTAATGTGCCTTGCCTCGTAAACGAGTTTAAGCAATCCATTCCTTTCCATGTTCTCCTTAGTCCTTGGATGGAGGGGCCAAACTACTTGGGCTTCCCTTAACTCTAAGAGTGCGTTAATTATGGACTCAAGCCTTTCAGGATTGTCCGCGTTCTCCCTCCTGTGAACAGTTACTGTAAGCAGGAACTTGGACGGATCAACCTTAAGCCTCCTCAGTACCTTCGATTCTGATCGGGCTCTGGGAAGCATCTTCAAAAGAGCGTCAACGACCGTGTTACCAGTCACAAAAACTCTTTCGGGGCTATATCCCTCGTTTAAGAGGTTAGAGGCAGCTCTTTCCGTAGGAGCGAAGTTTAGGCTTGCAACGTGATCAGCTATCTTCCTGTTTATCTCCTCTGGCATCGTTGGATCGAAGCTCCTAAGACCCGACTCGATGTGAACGAAGGGTATGTCCATCTTAGAAGCTGTAATTGCTGTTGCTAGCGTTGAATTTGTGTCGCCAACTGCCAAAATCAGATCCGGGAGGAAAGTCCTGATTACCTCCTCCGATCTCTCAATCATCTTGTATATCTGAAATGGTTGAGAGCCGGATCCCACTCCTAGGTGATGAAGAGGGGATGGAAGGCCCAGCTCCTCCATGAAAACCCCACTCATGTTCCAATCGTAGTGCTGTCCAGTGTGAACTAAGTCCACTTCCAGACCAGTGCTCCTCCTTAAGGCGTGAAAGAGGGGCGCAGCCTTTATTATCTCAGGCCTTGTGCCCACGAAAAAAAGCAGCCTTGGGAGCATGCTCGATTCCTCCAAGAGAATTTGTAATAAAATTTTAAACTACAATGGATCGCTGACGTAGTGGAGATAGCAATACCCAAGGGGGGAAGAGATGTTCAGAGCGGTTAGAACCAAGCGTTTTTATCTCTATACGCCTAAATGGAATGTGAATAGGCTTATAGACGCTATAATAGACTTTAATGAAGTAGAACTTGCAAAGATGAACAAGCCTGGACTAAGACCAGCGAAGAAAATAAGGATCCCAGAGAGGCAATATTCGGAACTTCTTGAGAGGCTAATACAGAAAGTAGCCGAGATAGAGAATTTAGTTGGACCTACAAAATCCGAAAAGGTTAAGGTACTTCCTACCTATTCCATAGAAGAGATTCAAGATCTCTTAAAGGAAGCAGAAGAAAAGCTAGAATTGTTAAAGCACTTTCCAGATAAAATGACGATTGAGAAGATTAGAAAAGAGCTCGAGGAAGTTAAAGTCGAACTTTCTTCCCTTGAAGAGGAAATCTTCTCATCCCTCGAGCCAAAGATTAAGGTAAAAGTTAAAGAATCTCAAGCAAGGATGTTTGAAGCGCTAAATCTTCTTGATGAGTTGACTGGATCCTTGGAAGGCGCTGTAAGAGGCCTTATAGAAAGTTTTCCTGAAATAAAGGATCCCGACTCCTATTCAAATCAGATCGAAGAACTGATATCAAGCATTGGGGACAAGATCTCCGCTTTTCCTGAAGATTTGAAAAGAAAAATTTCAATAGAGCTTAAAGAGCTCAAAAAAAGAGCTAATAATCTGTCATCTAAGTTAAAGATGTTATCTGAACTCGAATCAAAACGAGAGAAGGTAGAGCAAAGGATTTTAGATGAAATCAAAGCTCTCTCAGCCGAAACCTTGAGATCCTTGGATAAATTCAGAGAGTCGTTAGCTGATATTGGAAATTCCATCCTTTCAACCCCTGTTATTATATCCGAGGGGCTTGAGCTCGATAAAATGCTATCAGAATACGCTAGAATGGCTAAGCCCTTAATTGAAAGGAGAAAGAGGCTTGAGGAAGAGTTAGCGAGAGCAAAAGAGCTAGTAAATAGAAGGGAGGAGGAGGTTAAGAGACTTAGAAAGGAGTTACTTGATTTAGCGGTAAAGATGAAAGCGGTAATAGCGAGTGTAAGAGGGATCCTGCTGAAATCAAAAGTTTCTGAGTACATCTATGAAGGAAAAGGGGTTTCTGCAATTTCAGG
The DNA here is from genome assembly GCA_037917635.1 of Thermoproteota archaeon. Classification (GTDB taxonomy): domain Archaea; phylum Korarchaeota; class Korarchaeia; order Korarchaeales; family Korarchaeaceae; genus QMVU01. Next base: position 2,766 of record JAVCBX010000004.1, read on the forward strand.
CTGGATACCTCCCTCTTTAGAAGAAAGATTTCGGGAACACATGAGAGCTAACCTAGGCTCTCTAATGGAGCTTAAATTTGATGAGGAAGAAGAAGGCCCGATTTACATACGTCTTCCGTCCTTTATCGCACCTTTCAAACTGTTAACACATAGGATGATGGGATATCCGAAGGCGGCGCAAATAGACCCAACTCCAATGGTTTCCCTTCTCTTCCCGATAATGTTTGGAATGATGTTCGGAGACATAGGCCACGGAGCCTTGCTGCTTTTGTTCGGACTTTTCCTTCTAAAAAGCAAAGGCCAGACTCTAAGGGACCTTGGTGGGGTACTTATCCCAGCTGGTATTTGTTCGATAATCTTCGGACTCCTGTATGGAGAGGTCTTCTTGAAAGAAATCTATCATCCGCTATTGTTCTCCCCAATCCATGAACCTTTCAAGATGCTGTTAGTAGCCATAGTCTTTGGGCTCATTCACCTTAACCTAGCATTCATTGCGAACATAATCAACAAAGTTGGTGAGAGGGAATATCTGTTCTCCATTCTGGGTTACGGTGGACTGATAACCGTGTTAATGTATGATTTGGCTGCATACGCAGTCTATAGAGCCAAGGGCGATGTTGGCTCAGCTTTCAGTAATCCATACATGAAGATTGCAGCTGGATTGCTAGGAATAACTGCTCTTGTCATGATTATAGAGCCAAAACTCAAAGGACATGGAATCTTTGAGGGTATGATGGAACTCTTCGAGGCAATGCTAGAAGGGACAATAGGTTTGCTTGCAAACACTTTCTCATATCTCAGGCTGGCTGGCTTTGCAATTGCTCATGCTTCCTTTGGTATAATTGCTGAGTCTATGGTGGGAGAAGGCGGGAGCCTCGTCAAGTTTCTAATAGTATCTGGCTTCATGAACCTTTTTGCTATGGGACTGGAAGGTATGGCAGCATTTATCCAAGCCTCTAGGCTCACTCTGTACGAATTCATGACAAAGTTCTTCAGAGGAGAGGGTAGGCCTCTAAAGACGATAGACGAGCTACTGGCTTGACTTTTGGAAAATATTTTAATAAAAGCGTGTTAGGAACCAAGGAGGATCTCTATGTCCACGGCAATGAAGAAGTTGGTGTTCTACTCCCTCATAATAATACCTTTGTTGATCATAATGTTCATATCAGGTCACATTCTGGCTACAACTGCAGCCGAAGAAGCTACGCCAGTGAATGAGGAGGCGAGGAACTGGGCCTTTCTAGGGGCTAGTATAGCTGTAACTGGATCCACAATAGGGGCTGGTATAGCTCTCTGGGCTGTTGGAATTGGAGGAACTGCTCTATTGGCAGAGAGACCTGAACAGTTCGGTGCGGTTCTCCTCCTAGGTGGTCTTGCAGAAGGCGTTGCAATATACGGGCTACTGGTAGCTATTCTCATACTTGGAAAGGTATGAGAATAGCTCAAAGATCTCTCGAAGAATAAGAGGTGAAACTTCTCTTTTCTTTCCTAAAATCAAAGTTTTGACAGCCTGAGCTTCCCACTCCGTCCTAAAAATGTACCAGATGATATACAATGCGCCTATAGGATCTCCTCTTGCAGCAGAAGCTGCCCTTTCCAGCAAAGTACTGAAATGTACAAATTCCCATAGCAGCGGTTCTTGCATCTTTTCTTGAAAGGACATTATTCTTTTAGCAAGTGAAGAGTACTTTTCTGTCGTAGATAGTTGCCTTATTGCTGTTTCAAAATCTTTTGTGGAAAGTAAGATGTTATATACCTCAGGATCTATGAATCTCTGTAAAGCTCTGACTTTATCATTCTCTCCGCAAAATACAGCCCTTAACCCAACAAGCACAAGTCTCTCCTTTAGATATTTGATAAAAAGCTCTCTAACTCTTTTGTCGGTCAAGTCTTTAATCCTTTGGATGAGCACATTTGCATAATATCCTTCTAACAACATTTCCAATAGTACAGTATCTTCTGTTCTCTCCCAATCTCTCAAGATATTGAGAATCGGTCTAACTCTCGGATGTGAAGGCAATTGACCAGTTTCTAAAGCTTCTATCAGTTGATTGATTCCCGGAAAGAACTCATATCTAGAAAGTTTCTCTGATTTTTGATGGAATTTCTTCGCATAAATCGATCTTTTTAGCCTTTCTAAGTCATATTTTAGTAAATAAGCTTGCATTAATTCTTTCATTTTTTTATCCATAATGGATAAAATAAGAGAAAGTCTTTCGATCATTAACTCATTTATTCTTCCCTCTATTTCTCTATCGTCTGCAAGGTCCTCCCGTGTCCTAAAGAACCTCCCATATTCCGTTTTTGATAGTTCTAATAGTAATTGCTCTAGATTTTCAAGACCTGTTAAGGTGAGAAGTTCCTTATATGTTAAGAAATGTGTAACGAGCCCGTGGGCTCTAATTGCGGAATAGAGTCTCTTCCCTCTCATCATCTTCAGGCACCCCTCTTCAACATTCTGTACTTCTTAATCCTAAGGAAGTCCTCCAAACCTTCCTCCTCCAGCCTTTCTTCTATGTATTTGATTGTTTTCTCGTGCTCTGGAATTATCACCTTCCTTAGGGTGTTGACCCTTCTCATGGTATCAGCCACCTCTACGGCCAGCCTCTCAAGTGAGGCCTCCAGCATTATCACCGAAATCAAGTCTTCCATAATGTCTTGGAGTTTGTTTAGTGCTGAGAGCAAAGAGGAATTGAGAGAAGGAGATGGTTTAAATCCTTTTTGAACTATGCTTGCCTCCGGAATTTCAACTCCCATCAGACTGGTTGTCTTAACCTTAACTAGGAAAGGCTGACTTAGGAGTTGTGCCTTGCTCATTTCCTCAGTCCCAGAAACAGCATATGCTGTCCTTAAAACATCGTATATCTTTAGCATCTCTTCTTCAAGCAGTTTTCTCTCAACTAGCCTTGATTGTAAGGTAGTGAGCTCTTTAATCAATTTATCCCTCTTCATCTCAAGAGTTTCTGCTCCTATCTTAAAGAACTCAACTCTCCTTCTTAGCTTTATTAGAAAGCCCTTTGTAGGAGCAACTCTTCCTACAGCCCTGAAGGCCACTCAATTCACCCAGCCCTGTACTTTGGATGGAACTCCTTCATTATTTCCTCGCTTATCCTTATGAGCTCCCTCTCTGGAAGCATTGCAAGGAGTTCCCAAGCTATATCCAAGGTTTCCTCGATGGTCCTTCTCTCCTCAAATCCCTGCCTTACAAACCTTTCCTCGAACTCTTTGGCGAACTCATAATACCTCCTCTCCCTCTCACTCAAACCGGCCTCACCGATTATGCTGGAAAGCTCCCTAGCCCTCGTCCCCATCATATAGGCCGCATAGAGCTGATCCGAAACGGCTTTATGATCCTTTCTCGTCTTACCCTCCCCGATTCCATCCTTCATAAGCCTACTTAGGCTTGGAAGCACGTCTATTGGAGGATATATTCCTCTGTTATGCAGGGTTAGGCTTAGGAAGATCTGCCCTTCAGTTATGTAACCCGTGAGATCCGGGATTGGGTGGGTGAAGTCTCCTCCCGGCATGGTGAGTATAGGCATTAGGGTAATAGAACCAAGCTTTCCCTTTATTCTTCCAGCTCTTTCATATATGGAGGCCAGATCGCTGTACATGTAACCTGGATAGCCTTTCCTGCTTGGAACCTCCTCTCTTGCAGAGCTTATCTCCCTAAGAGCCTCGCAATAATTCGTCATGTCAGTCATTATGACTAGTACGTCCATGCCCAGATCAAATGCAAGATATTCTGCTGCAGTAAGGGCAACTCTTGGAGTAGTTAGCCTCTCTATGACTGGATCATCTGCAAGGTTTAGAAACATGACAGATCTGCTTAAAGCTCCAAGTTCCTCAAACTGCTCCATGAAAAATCTTACTTCCTCGGTTTTCAACCCTATTGCCGCGAACACTATAGAGAACCTCTCTTCCTTTCCGGGAACGAAAGCCTGTCTTGCTATCTGAGCAGCTAGTTGGTTGTGAGGAAGGCCTGAGACCGAGAATATTGGCAACTTCTGACCTCTAACCAAGCTTAACATTCCGTCGATTGCTGAAATCCCCGTCTCAACGAACTCATCTGGATAATCCCTACTAACAGGGTTTATGGGCTTTCCATCTATCTCTCTGTAATCCTCAGGCCTAATTGGAGGTCCCCCATCTATCGGTTTTCCAGCCCCGTTGAACATGCGCCCTATCATGTCGCTAGAAACGGGAAGTTGAAGAGTAGTTCCTGTGAACTTAACCATAACATCGCTCTCGATCCCTTCTGGATCTCCCAACACCTGGACTATTATCATGTCCCTTCCAGCTTCAAGAACCTGTCCAGTCCATTCCCTTCCTTCCTCATTGAATATCTTAACCACTTCCCCATACTTAGCCACGGGCACACCTCTCATAATTATTAAGGGGCCTTTTACCTGTTCAATACCTCTGTGGACCAACCCGCTGATGCTCATCTCATATCACCGCCCTCTTAACTTCTGAAATCTCCTTCTCAAGTTTTTCCATCGCTTTTCTTATTGCATCCTCAATTTTTCCTTCTTCTACGAATTTCAGCCTCCCTAGATCTCCTAGGACTTCCATTTCTTCTATTTCTGTGAAGGGAACGCCCTCGTCTATCAACGGCTTTACTTTCTTATAGAACTCCAATAACGCCTTTAGGATCAAGACCTGCTTTTTAGGTTGACAGCAAGTATCTATCTCGTGAAAAGCATTTTGAACTAAGAAGCCCTCTCTTATTAGCTCTCCTATCAAGATGATCAACCTGTTTTCATCGGAGAGAGTGCTCTCTCCCACAACGCTTGCGATTTCTTCAAGCCTAGAGGACTCCTGAAGCACTGTAAGAGCTTTTTCTCTCAGACTGTGCATGTCAATATTAGTTTCATTCACCCACCAGTTCTTGACATCTTCGACGTACTTTGAGAAGCTTTGCAGCCAGTTTATGGCTGGGAAGTGTCTCTTAAATGCCAAGATAGTGTCAAGGGCCCAAAACGTTCCGACGTACCTGATAGTGTGTTGAGTTACTGGCTCATTTAGATCTCCTCCTGAGGGACTAACAGCTCCTATTATGCTGACTGATCCTATCTCATTTCCTCCAAGCGTTTTAACCTTTCCTCCTCTTTCATAGAAAGCTGCTATATAATCTGGAAGATATGCAGGATATCCCCTTTCCGAGGGGATCTCTTCAAGCCTTGAACTGAGCTCTCTTAGGGCCTCTGCCCAACGAGAGGTCGAGTCAGCAGTTAAGACCACATCATATCCCATGTCCCTATAATACTCCGCATAAGTTATTCCAACGAATATGCTAGCTTCTCTCGCAGGAATAGGCATGTTGCTTGTGTTTGCTATGAGTATGCTCCTGTTCATAAGGGGTTTCCCTGTTCTCGGATCTACAAGCTTCGGGAAGTGTATCAGAAGGTCGGTCATCTCGTTACCCCTTTCTCCACAACCAACGTACACTACTACGTCAGCATCCGCCCACTTTGAGATCTGGTGCAGGGTCACGGTTTTACCAGTACCGAAGCCCCCTGGAATGGCAGCAGTTCCCCCCTTTGCAAGTGGAAAGAAGGTATCGATAACCCTTTGACCGGTTACCAAAAGCTCTCTCGTCCCCAGATACTCCTTAAATGGTCTTGGAACCCTAACAGGCCATTTATGGTACATTTTAAGCTCTATTTCTCTCGAATCCTCCCTAAGAACAGCGATAACATCTTCAACAAAGTAGCTTCCCTCAGGAGCTATTTCAACAACTTCGACCCTCCTTAGGTTGGGAGGAACCATTATTTTGTGAATGATAGATCCTTCAGGGACTTCTCCCAATGTACTTCCTGGTTCTAGCTTATCTCCTTCCTTTACAACAGGTTTGAACTCCCACTTTCTGTCTCTTGGAAGGGTTTGAAGTCTTATCCCCCTTTCTATGAAGGAGCCAGCTATCTCAGCTATTTTCTCCAAAGGCCTCCCAAGACCATCGAGGACCTGTCCCAATAAGCCAGGTCCTAATTCAACGCTCAGAGGCTCTCCTGTCCTTTTAACGGGTTCTCCAGTTGACATTCCCGTGGTTGGCTCATATACTTGGATGACTGCCTTGTCTCCCTCTATCCTAACTATCTCCCCTGTTAGCTCAGCTTCCCCAACAAGAACCACTTCTCTTACCTTTGCCCCTCTCATGTTATCGGCTATCACAACAGAGCCTTTTATGTGCCTGATCACCCCCACACCAAGCTCCTCGCTCATCTATTATCACCTCCGAAAAGCATGTCTATAAGTCTTGGCTCATTCCTTTCCCTGTAATCGGCGAGCCTGCCCTCAAATGTGTTGTAAAATCTCCTTGTATCCTTCTCATCCCTTGCAATAAGACCTCCTATGATGGTAGCCCTTCTTGCATCATCGACCTCGAATTTAACAGCCATTTCATCGCTAAGCTCCTCTGCTATCTTTCTAAGGAGAGGTATGTCCTTCTCCCTCCCCCATATGTATATCTTTTTCGTTCCAAGATTTTCTGCTGCCTCTCTCGCGTAATTTTTAAGTATTTCTTCATAATTCCACTCAGATATTTTATTTTCTGCTATTAAAGCGAGTTTTTGCCTAACTTTCTCAAATAAAAGGTCCAAATAGTGCCTCTGCGTTGTCAAAATCTCCCTCTTAAACCTTATCTCAACTGCGCTCCTTCTCTTAGCAAGCTCGTCCCTCAATGCCCTTTCCATCTCCCTCTTCTTTTGATCTTTTATCCTCTTCGCCGTCTTCTCTGCCTGTCTAATCATTTCCTCTGCCTTCTCCTTCGCTTCCTTGATTATTTGATCTGCCTTGCTCCTTGACTCTTCCAATATCGACTCTATTATCTCTGCGAAATTCCCTTTCTCCTTTATTTCGGCTCCTACTTCACTCACCTAGAACTACCTCCCTCAATACCGCTTCGACGGTATCATCTAGTTTCCTCTTTGCGTTCTCCTCCATTTTTCTTAGCTCTTCGGTCATCTTCCTTGCGACTCTTTTCACTTCCTCCTCAATTTTCTCCTTGATCGTGGTCTTTAACTCTTCTTCTGCGAGCCTTTCAGCC
>JAVCBX010000034.1:0-27990 GCA_037917635.1 Thermoproteota archaeon
GTATCTGAGAAAAGGAGTGGGCGAAAAAACTGTAAAGAAGAATAGAGTAGATAACAGATATCGCAAGAAAAACGTACGACGAAAAGATTGCTCCGCCGAGTGTTACCTCGAACTTGTTAAAAAGTCTAAGGGAGAGAAAATTTCGACGCCAAGTTCAGCCGACGGAAAAGTCTTAACCGTCGGTAGAGTGCTGAACGCCAAAATTATCATTAGCGGAAAGTACTTTAAGGGATTGAAAGGAGTAATCTGGATAGGAGACTCTTCGGGGAGGCAAAAGGAGATTTAATAAGTTATGTAGTGCAAACTAAATGCATCTAGTGGAGAAGGTCGTCAGGAAGAGGCTAAGGAACGGGAGGGTCAAGGAATACAGGTACTACTACATCTACAGGACTAAGAGGGAGGGAGATAAGGTGAGGAGCATCTACGTCGGTAAGCCCACTCCGAAGGAGCTTGCTGGGGCCTCCCTTAAGAGGGCAATCGGGGAGGTCGAGCCTCCGTACGCCGTCGTCCACACCTCCATCTACCCCGGGGCTCCTGTGAGAATGCTCATCTCCTTCGTCCTAACGTGCATGGAGGCGGGGAGAGAGTACCCCCTGGTCCACCTCTTCAGGGTTCCGGAGGAGTGGCTCAGGCTTACGAGGGCGAGGGCCCTCGTCTACGGGATGGACGTCCCAGTTCCTCCCCCTCACGTTTCGGCGGCGGCCTTCCTTGCATCAGGGCTTAGCTACGGGGAGCTTATGTTCCGATACTTGGTCGGGGAGTTCGCCCTCGACGAAGGAAAGGTAAGGGGGATGGCAGAAGAGGTGGGGGTATGCGAGGACCTGAGGGAGGAGGGAAAGCTCGTAGAGGAGTTGCTGAGAGGGCAAGACTGAGGGCCATCTCCCTGCTCGCGAGGGCCCTCAGGAAGAGGGGCCACGAGCTAATGCTCGTCGGGAACATGGTCCTCTCGGTGGGCTACGGAATAGAGTGGGAGACGAAGGACATCGACATCTTCGTCCCCGGGACGAGCCCTATGGAGGAGAGGGAGCTCTTCCAAGAGGTCTGCGAGGAGCTGGGCTGGAGCTTCGGGGTCACTGAGTTCGGGACCGGTATCATAGAGTTCAGCCTTGAGGAGGGGTCCGGGACTATAGAGGTCCTTGCTAACGTGTTCGACGTCTACATACCGGAGGAGTGCCTGGAGAGGGCAATCAGGGTCGAGGTGGAGGGGACTGAGGTCAAGGTCATGAGGATAGAGGATCACGTGATACAGAAGGCGAGGATAGGGAGGAGGAGGGACTACGAGACGCTAATGCGGATAAGGGAGCTGGCAGACTTGGGGGTCATCAAGTTGGACAGGAAGGCCATATACGAGGGTCTGAAGCTCTTCGAGGAGGGTGAGAGGGAGAAGGTCCTGAGGGTGCTGGAGAGGATAGGGATCCTGAGGGCAGGAAGGGGGCGGTCTACCGGAGGGCGTTATAGGGGGAAGCCAGACTTCTTCTGGTACGACCACGATCTCGGGAGGGTCAGGCCAGGCTACAGGAGGAGATCTCCGGATCGGGATCGAGATTTTTAGTCACTGCGCACTCCATGCTAAATTAAAATACTTGTCTTACAACTGTTTAAATTAAGGTGTCGAGAGTGCTAGAGAGGGAGGTCAAGATAGTTTCTTACACTTCTCCTCCTTGCAATCGCCTCTTCAACGCTCATCTCTCCCTTTAGCCTTGGAAGGGGGAGGAATACCTCCCCTTGATCGGGTTTTCCTATAAGAGCTGGTTTTGGGGCGCCTCAATAATGCAAAAAATGAGGAAATAAGGAGGATCACGGCTATCCCTAATATTGCAAGCCTTAACTTATCCAATAAAATCACCAATCAATTAGGGAGCCTGAACTTATCATCGCTTCCTAAGGATCCATTTGAGGTACTCTATGTTCCTCTGAACCTCATCCTTTCCGCAAATTGGTCCGTGTCCCGGCACTATCTTATCCACTTCAAGCTTCTTAATGAGTTCAAGGGATTCTATCCATTTCCTCTAGAGCCTAAAGTCTACAAACCTTGTGGTATCGAACCTTTACCTTTGCAAGTATCCTTAGGGCGCGATCATCCAGAAACCCCATATCGTACTATGTTAGATGATGATTTTTAGGTCATAGGAACGAACTCCCCGTACCCAGGCCTTCCGAAGACCTCTCCCCCTTCTGAAATTACCTTACCCCTAAGAATAGTCACTTCCGGCCAACCGATGACCTTCATTCCCTCGTAAGGGGTCCAGCCGACCTTGTAGTGGAGGTTCTCAGCCCTTATCTTTACCTCCCTCTTAAGGTCGATTACAACCAGGTCTCCATCTGAGCCCTCCTTCAGGACTCCCTTCCTAGGGTATAAGCCGAAGATCTCAGCAGGCCTCTGGCACATAGCTTCCACAAGCCTGATTGGCGTTATCCTTCCCTTGTTCAAGCCCTCGCTTATCATGATTGGAAGCACCGTCTCAACACCTGGAATCCCTCCCCATGCCTTCCAAACGTCTTTCCAGCCGACTTCCTTTTCCTCTTTTGTTCCTGGGGCATGATCCGTGGTTATAATATCTATTGTCCCGTCCCTTAGACCTCTCCACAAAGAGATGACGTCGTCCCTGCTCCTCAAAGGAGGAGTCATCTTTAGGTATGGTCCCTGCCTTTCTACATCCTTCCTTGTGAAGACGAGGTATTGTGGGCATGTCTCAGCTGTCATGTTTATTCCCCTTTCCTTCGCTTCTCTTACCAAAACTGTCCCGACTGTAGTGGTCATGTGGGCTATGTGGATGCGTCCTCCTGTCTCCTCGCTTATGCGAATGAGTTTCCTTATTGCCTCACCCTCTGCCTCAGAGGGACGTGAATCGAAGTGTGCAAGGGGATCCTTCCTTCCATCCTCTTCTTTGACCTTCCTTACCCACTCCGATACTATCTCATCGTCTTCAGCGTGGACGACGGTTACCCCTCTTAGCTTAGAGACTGCCCTTACGATGGACCTAATTCCCTTCCACCCTACCTTGAATGGCTGAGTAGTAAAGAGCTTGAAGGACTTAACTCCTAGAGATGCTACCTTTGGAATCTCCTCAAAGTAATTTGGCTTCATCATTCCTGCATGAAAGCTGAAATCAACAAGAGAAAGCCTTTCAGCCACCTCCTTCTTTCTTTCTATAATCTCTGAGAGGACTGTAAGGACTAGTGGCATGTCTATGAGCAAGGTAACTCCTCCAGCTGCCGCTGCCCTGCTTCCAGATTCGAAGTCCTCCCTGTACGTGTATTCGGGGTCGTGAATGTGGCAATGGGCATCTATGACCCCTGGAATTACCATCCTTCCTTCGGCTTTTACCACCACTTCAGCCTCAGGAAGCCCAGGTTCCTTAGCTATCTTGACTATTTTCCCCTCTTTTATTGCAACTCCTGCTTTAACAATTCCTTGAGGAGTTACAAGCCTTCCTCCCTTAACTACAAGGTCAACTAGCATTAAGTGCACCTTATGGAAGCCTAACCCCCGACTTTTCCAGCCCCTCAGCTATGTCCAACATCCCTAGCCTCTCAAAAGTTTCCTTCTTTGGAATTCCTGTTTCTAGGTCCCAATTCCTTAGCTGATAGTATTCGTCCAACATCCTCTTCAAGTTAACGACCTGTCCTTTTGCTGGACCAGAAGGCATTGGCTCCTTTGTAAATCTTTCAGGAAGGGTGTCATCCTTCCTCCTTATCCCTTCTCTAACGTTAAACGCCCTTTTGAGATTTACTATCCTCTCCCCTATCAACATGAGTTTCTTGGGATCTCCAAAGCCTTCGTATCCTGTAACAAGCTTGAGAACCTTCGCAAAATCATCTATCCAGAAAACTGGTGGCCAAGAAACTGAGTACCAACAGACTATCATTGCATCCCTGACCGCGTAAACATCCTCTATTATTTTTACGGCAAGGGCCTTGTGCTCCTCGCTCTGACCATTGCATATTCCCGGGAGCTTGTCCTTCCCAAATCTTTCCGCAGCAACATCTTCGTATCCGAGCTGATCCACTGTAACTAGAGACCTTAGATGGTCCGCCCCTCTTGCAGCTGTGGCATGGGTTAGGCCAGCTGACCTGTGGGCTCTGCCGTCTTGGCCAGATACCTCAAGACCCTTGACGTGAAGAGCATATTTCTCAGCCCCTCTTCCTATTTTCTTTGCGGCCCTCCTCACTCCTTCTGCTAAAAGGTCTCCTATCCCCTCCCTTCTTGCTATCTTGTGAATAAGCTCTATTATTGCATCTGAGTTGCCCCATCTAAGGTCAAGGCCATCAACCTCTTCTCTAGATACGATTCCCTTCTCATAACATTCCATGAGGAACGCTATCGAGGCCCCAGCAGATATCGTGTCAATCCCATAGTCGTCACAGAGCCTGTCAAGATAGATTATCGAGTCCAAGTCGGAGTTCATCAAGTTAGATCCGAAGGAGTATAGGGTTTCGTACTCAACGTGCCCAGCTAGAGTCCCCTTAAATCTCCCTGCTCCTACCTCGAAGAACTTCTTACATGCTATGAAGCAAGCTGTGCAGGACTTCGTTGCCCTCCAGTACTCCTCCCTAAGCCTAACGGAACCTATCTTCTCGTACTCATCGAAAACGCCGTTCCAATGGTTCTTCGTAGGGAGCTCCCCTATCTGCTGCTTTACCTCAATTAACATCGGTGTTCCATACTTCCTTTGCTGCATTGCGTGCTCGCTTTCCAGTATTCTCCTCTTAGCTTCAAGAGAGAACTTCATCAATCCCTCCGGGTCCGCGACCTTCAAGGAGCCGTATCCTCTTACGGCTATCGCCTTTAGCCTCTTGCTCCCCATAACCGCACCCATTCCAGTTCTACCAGCTGCATCGTAGGGAGCCGACATGACGGCAGCATACTTAACGAGGTTCTCTCCAGCTTGACCTATGGCCAGTATTTTTGCTTCCTCCTCCCTTAGCTCCTCCCTTATCAGCTTAGTGGTTTCGAACACACCTTTTCCCCACATCCCTCCAGCATCCCTTATCTCAGGCCTTCCATCCTCTATCCAGAGATAAACTGGTTTTTCGCTCCTCCCTCGGACTATTATCATGTCATAGCCTGCGTACTTCAGCTCAGGGGCAAAGTGGCCTCCGAAGTGGGATTCCCCCCAGATCCCTGTTAATGGAGACTTGGATACTAAGGCTCCTCTCCCACTCGTGTGCCATATGGTACCAGTTACCGGGCCAGTAGCAACGATAAGCAGGTTTTCAGGAGACAATGGATCTGTTTTAGGGCCCACATAATCCCACAGGATCCTTCCGCCAAGGCCCGTACCTCCTATATAACCCAGAACGTAATTCTTTGGAAGTGGAACTTCCTTCAAGCTTCCATGCATGAGATCAACCCAAAGCATCTTACCTACGTATCCTTTCAAGGGAAAAGAGGGAGTTGGCAAGGGTTCACCTTCCTCCCATGAGCACATTGATTACCTCTGACATCTTCCTTGCAGCAACCCTCCTCTTGTGCATCGCCATCTTATCAGCTTCTACGAATTCCAGAGCTCCTGTTGGACAGAATACAACGCATTGGGGCTCTCCATCGCATAGATCACATTTTATTACCCTTCCTTCAACGGGATCGACGGTTATGCCCCCTATGGGGCAGGCGTGCATGCAGGACTTACATTCGATGCACTTATCCCTATCTATTACGACGAGTTCCTTAGAATCGTCCCTATATATGGCTCTGGTAGGACAAGCAGTTGCGCAAACAGGGTTGTAGCACTGCAGGCATAGCACTGGGACATCTATGGCCTCAGCATCCCACTTTATCACGTTTATTCTCGATCTGCTCGGAGCTATCTCCTTGTAGTGCTGGAGGGAGCATGCGATCTCGCAAAGCCTACATCCTGTACAAAGATCTGGGTTCACCAAGATTAACTTACCCAACGATTACACCTCCTCGAAACTCAATGCCCTCGTCGGGCATATGGAAACACAAGCTCCACAACCATAACACCTCTTCTCATCTATAACTGGGGGCTTTTTAACCTCTCCAGCTTCCTTTGGAAGCTTTATTGCCTCATAAATGCATGATTTCTCGCACAAGCTGCAAAGCTTACATAGCTCCTCATTTAGGGTTGGAGGGACGCTTTTTAGCCTAAGAGGCTTCTCAGGAAGATGTTTTAGCGATACTCCTCTGATGTCCTCAATCGAGTCATATCCGTGGGACTTTAGCCACTCCCATATTTCTCTAGCGACCCTTCCGTAAATCGTCTGTCCTTCTAAAATTGCCCCTGTACAAATTTGAACTGCAGAAGCTCCGGCCATGAAGTATTCAATTGCATCAAGCCCGCTCATCACCCCTCCAACTCCTATAACCGGAATCTTAACGGCCTTAGCCACTTCTGCAACTACCCTAACCCCAAGGGGCTTTATGGCAGGTCCAGATAGCCATCCAAAGCCAAATTTCCCTCCAAGAAGAGGTTTTCCGGTCTCAACATCTATCGAGAGGCAAGGACCTAGAGAGTTTATTGCAACTATGCCGTCAACACCTATTCTCTCAAGTTCTCTCGCGAATTCCTGCAGGTTTAATATGTGAGGACTTAACTTAGGGAAAATGGGTATATTTACGGCTTCTCTAAGGGCCTTGGCTATCTCAAGGATTGGCTTGTAATCTATTCCGACGTAATGAAGGGAGAACTCTATTCCATCGACTCCAGCCCTTTCAACCCTTGGTCCCAAAAAGGAAAGCTCCTCAGCCGTGTAACCTATGCTTGCTATTACTGGAAGACCTGTTTCCTTCGCTATAGCGTACTCTCTCTCCAGCCACCTCTGGTATGGCAGATCTGACCAAAGCTCTGCGTTTAGAAGCCCTCTAGGAAAGATCACGTAACTCGTTGAAGTGGTTATTATCCTGTTCTCAAGCACTAGCGTGGCGTAGAACTCGCTTCTCCCCCTGTCCAAAACGGTGATGCAGGGCCTTGGTACTTTGGCTGGCTTCACGCTTATGGTCTTGGCAACAAGACCACCAGCCCCTCCTCTTGCAGCTGCTTTGAGGGCTTCCCCATCCCTGCTAGCTGGCCCGGCTGCGGTTAGAACCGGGTTCCTAAACCTTATTCCGGCGATCTCAACCGATATGTCCGGAGCAGTCATATGAACACCTTTGGCAACAGAGGTTCAGGCAAGCTATCATAGCCCCGGCCATCCTTTTTATTTTTCCTGCATTCGAGGAAAAGATCTCTTCAAGCGAGGGGGCGTTCATGGAGCAAATCTTTATCTAACTCGAGAGTTAATCCTGAAGGGAAAGGAGTTCATGGAAGATGAAAAGGCTGGAAGAACTTTCAGGGTAGGCCCAATTTTAGCATGGCCCCTATTGGCTCAGGCCTACGGAATGGCTTTGATCTTGATTGCAAGGCCCTTGCCCATGCTTGAGCTCACTTTAGAGGAATCAGCAGGATTCTCATCTCTTTACACAATATTAGTCCTGGCTGGAGCCTATCTAATCCTCTATTTGCTTAGGAAGGGCCTAGAGAAAGTCCTAATCATGCTCTTCTCCTTTGCCCTCTTCGTGAGCTCTATCATGTCCCTTAACCACGCCTTAGTAGGCTTTGAACAGAAGGAAATCCTCTCATTAACAGCGTCCGCAATTCTCGTGTGGCTTTGTAGGAGAGAAGATTTTCTTGGCAACTTCTCTAAGGTGATCCTTTCCTCCTCCGCCTCCTACGTCATGATGTGGGTTTTCCCTGAGGTTTTCGTCATCTTATCCCTTCTTTTCTTGGCGGTTTATGACGCCTATTCCGTGTTTAAAGGCCCAATTGCAAGGATCTTTAGCTCCTTAGATGTTAGGGCGGATACTCTAAGCCGATTCTTCATAATTCAGGGCGAGGTAGGCATTGGAATGGGTGACATGTTGATATACTCCTTGGCCTCCTCCACCTCCCTAAAATACCTCGGACTCCCCGCTGCTTTTCTCCCAGTGGCATGCCTCAACTTAGGCATTGTTGCAACATTAAGGATGCTCTTCAAGAGGAAGGCCCCATTTCCCGGCATCACGCTGCCCGTAGCCCTTTGGTCACCCTGCTATCTTCTAATAAGAAACTTCTGGGTCTAATTGGAGGTTTTTAACTGAGTTGTGAAATCAATTCGAGGCTTTTCTTCAACAATAGGATAAGAGCCTCATGAGGGTTCCAGATCTTGTGTAGCAATGGCCATAGAAGAAGTAAAAAGCCGCTGGACCCATTTATACGAGATGTTGATGTCCTTTAGGGGAAAGCTAACTACTCTGCTCATTCTGGCATTAATTTCAGCATCAATCCTTTCTCTCCATCAGAAATTAGGAGAACCCAGTCTAGTAAAACTTCTCGAAAGGTCGAAAGGAGATCCGGAAGCAGTGAAGGAAGCGCTAAAGGTTCTGAGAGGAAGGTTGAAGGAACTAGGATCCCCCATAGTCGAGGGCAATAAGGTCATATTCGTTTACACGAGCGAGGTTCCGGTTGAGGTTTGGATAGCAGGAGACTGGAACGGATGGAGCCCTTCAGCAGATAGGCTTCAAAGGTTAGGGCGTACGGAAGTCTATTACCTGATAAAGGAGTTCCCTAGGGACGCAAGGCTCGAGTACAAGTTGATAGTCAATGACAAATGGATTCCAGATCCCTTAAATCCGAGAAGGGCCATTGACAGGCCTGATAGATCCGTTCTGATGATGCCGAACTATAGGCATTCACCCTATCTCAAGGGCCCAAAGCCAGAGCTCTCAGGAAACCTTACTTCTACGAGCATCAAGAGCAACTATTTGGGAAGGAACGTTTCCATACACATTTACACGCCCCCTTTTTACGATAAGTCTGAGAAGTATCCCTTGATCTTCTTCCAAGATGGATCCGATTACATAAGGTATGGGACCATCAGGATTTTGGACTCAATGATTTCAATGGGCGAGATAAGGCCAGTGATCACTGTCTTCATCGATCCTGAGTTCAGAAGCTGTGAGTACGCCATGGACGATTCGTACGTGAACTTCCTTGCGGAGGAGCTGACCCCCTTCTTGGAGGAAAGATATGGGACTTCTAGGAGCAGGGAGGATAGGTGCTTGGTGGGAGCCTCGCTGGGAGGACTCATAGCCCTTTACGCAGCTCTAACAAAGCCTGAGACCTTCGGTCTTGTGATCACACAATCAGGCGCCTTCATTCCTCCAAGAGTTCTGTTCACTGTTTGTCCTAAGGTCTCAGGTAAGGACATATTCGAAGTAGCGTCCGAACCAAAGCCTCTGAAGTTGAGAATATTCATGCAGTGGGGAGAATATGAAGTAATTCGTTGGATTGACCTGCATGAAGAGAACAAAAGAATTGCAGAGATTTTGAAGGGAAGAGGCCATGAAGTTAGGGTCTTAATAGTTCCAGAGGGTCACAATTGGGGAAATTGGATCAATAACCTTCCAATCGCGTTGAAGAGCTTATTCGAAGGGAATTCTTGAGATATTAAGTTCCATCTCCTCTATAACATGGCTGAGGTTAGAACACAATTAAAACTTGGCCTTAAGCGCTTTCAGGGTAAAAAGCTCCTTTCTTGAAAGATATGCGCAAGAGGAAATGCTAAGAGTTCCTAAGGAAGCTGAAAAATGAGAGCTAGAAGAAGGAGAGGCGTGAGAAGAATCAAAAATTGAGCGTTTTGATGAGGGTCTGATATAGCGGTAAGAGTTGGGATCAAGATCCTTACGCGGGCAAGGAGGTCGAAAAGGCTCATCTGTACTTTCCTGCAAGCTCCCCAAGGCCAAGTCTCCTCAGAGTCTCGTCAGTGGGAATCCCGGTCCTCTTATCGCATCCCCTAGCCTCGTAGTATTCGTCCAGCATTTCATCTAGATGACAAACACTTCCCTTCGCAGGACCCGATGGCATCGGCTCCTTGGTAAATCTCTCTGGAAGCGTATCATCCTTTCTCCTCATCCCTTCCCTCACGTTAAACATTCTCCTCAAAGTACAGATCCTCTCAGCAGCTAGCCTTAGGTTCTTAACCTCCTTATAGGCTTCAATTCCAGTTACGGTGTAAAGGAGCCTGGCCATATCATTGAAGTAGAAGACCGGAGGCCATCCGACCTCGTACCAACATATTATTAGGGAGTTCCCTATGGCGTAAAGGTCCTCAAGATCCTTCACCAACATCCCCTTGTACTTTGTCGAGAGCGGATTTATCAGGTGCTCAACCTTGTCCTCTCCGTACCTCTCTGCCGCAACCTCCTCATATCCCCTTTCTTCCAAGCAGGAGAGAGACGTCAGGTGATCCGCACCCCTCGCAGCTGTTGCGTGAGTTAGACCAGAGGATTGGTGAGCCCTTCCATCCTGAGCAGATATCTCGAGGCCCTTCACGTGCATAGCGTATCTCTCAGTCCCCCTCCCTATGATCTCGGACGCCCTCCTAGTCCCTTCTGCGAGCAAGTTTCCAAATCCCTCTCTGAAGGCCGTTTTCTTGACCAATTCAACGATTAATTCCCCGTCTCCCCACTTTATTGGGATTCCTCCAGTATCTTCCTCTGTTATGAGACCCTTCTCGAAGCACTCCATGGCCCAAGCGATGGTCATGCCCATCGAGATCGAGTCCATGCCGTAAAGGTCGCAGAGATGGTTTGCCTCAAATATAGCTTCTAGATCATCCACCAAGCAGCAAGAGCCGAGAGAGACTATGGATTCGTACTCAGGTCCCTTGTAAATGCCCGCGTACTTGCCAGAAGGAACCCTCACCATGTACTTGCACTGAACTAAACAACCAAAACAGCTTGCCTGCTTTGACCTGTACTCCTCCCTTATTCTAATTCCTCCTATCCTATCTGCCTTTTCCCAATATCCAGTCCAGTGATTCTTAACGGGCATCCTTCCTATTGAGTTTATTGCCTCGACCAAGTTTGGTGTTCCGTACCTGGTGAGGGTAACCGAAAGGTGGTAGCCCCAGTCAACGAGAAGCTTCCTGTAAGCCTCATTAACCACCTCAAGGAATGCATCCGGATCATGAACCCTTATCTCCTTGCTTCCTCTTACTGCTATGGCCTTTAGCCTCTTGCTTCCCATAACTGCGCCCATTCCAGTTCTGCCCGCGGCGTCTCCGTAGTCGTTTATGATGCAAGCAAATCTGACCAGGTTCTCACCAGCTGGCCCTATGCAAGCTACTTTAAAGGTCTCGTCTCCAAGCTCCTCCCTAATTTCATCTATAGTCTCATGCGTCGTTTTACCCCACAGATGACTTGCATCCCTTATCTCCACATAATCATCGTCTATCATGAGGTAAACTGGTTTCTCGCTCCTCCCTCGGACTATTATCATGTCATAGCCTGCGTACTTCAGTTCGGGACCAAAAGCCCCTCCTGAATTGGCTTGGCCCCAGATGCCAGTGAGAGGGGACTTGGAGTTCACCTGATATCTTCCAGCTGCTGGGAAGAGGGTTCCAGTTGCTGGACCCGTGGAGAAGATTATTCTGTTCTCCGGGCCCAGAGGATCGGTCCTCTCATTCACTTCATCCCAAAGAATTTTGACGGCAAACCCAAGGCCTCCGACATATTGCTCGCAAAGTGAATCCTCTAGAACATGAGTCTTCACTTTAAAGGAGCTGAGATCAACCCTCAGATATTTGCCAGCATAGCCCTTATACCTCGTCATCCCACGCCACCTCCTGCTAACGTCGATAGCACCTCCAAGAAAGTCGCAGATCTCCTCCTTCTCCTGTCATAGCCAACTCTGTCTCCCCTGATGTAAACTATAGCTTCCCTCGGACATCTCGCAGCGCATTGGGGTTCGCCTCCGCATAAATCGCACTTAAGAGGGTTTGAGCTCTCCGAATCTATCAATATGGCCCCGAAGGGACATGCTATTACGCACTGATGACACCTAATGCACAAGTTATAGTTTATTAGAACGCCGTTTGTCTTCTCATCTCTGTAGAGCGCTCCAGTCGGGCAAGATGCAATGCAGGGAGCATCCCCACAATGTCTGCATAAGTTTGGAACGTAAACACCCCTTTTCTCGACCTTAAGAACCTGAACTCTTGATTTCCTCGGGTTGAAATACCTGTAGTGCTCGAAAGAGCATGCAATTTCACATATCCTACATCCAGTGCAGTTCTCAGGGTTGATCAAGAGGAACTTTTGAGCCTTCATCCCTCTTACTTAAGGGGGTTCACCTAAAAGACTTTCCTCAAAGGCTAAAATCAACCCTCTCAAACCTATTAAAGAGATCAAAAAATAAAGGAAGGGGAAGGAGCTCAGCCTTTCGGAACGGCAGGAATCGGCCCAGGGAGAGGGGGCGCCTCATAAACAGGGACTATCCAATACTGCATCATCCAAAGCTCATCGTGTCCGAGCCTTTCACCCGGAGCAGCCACTTGGACCAGCTCCTCAGGACTTGAAGTCCATCCATAGAGCGGGCCAGTGAAGGGATCGAAGGTGGGGGATTCCTCGCTCATCTGCTTGAGTCTGAGAAATATCAACTCGTAAACGCTAATCTCCCTTCCAGTAATTCTCTCCTTGACCTTGACTGCCTTCAGCTCGTCTAAGAACTTCTCATTTATTGGAACTCCGAAGTCTGCCCCTAATTCGACAGCCTCTTCCTTCAACATCCACCAGTAGTCCACGTTCTCAAGGTTCTCGGTCGTGTACACTCCAGTGTATATCTTAGCCAATATGTCCGCGTAGATGACCTCCCAATGAACAAGTTGACCGCTAACGCAGGAGTTTGGTCCGAACTTAAGCATAGGAGAGTAGTGGGCAAAGGAAAGAACTCTCTCTCCCTTAAGCGTGTGTTCCTCGCACACCTGAACCACAGTTGGCGAGTCTTCGGTAAATGCTATTACATCGCAGCCCTTCGCAATTAGGGTCTCAGCACACTCCCTGGCCTTTGGAGGATCGTACCATGCAGTTCCCATCTCTATCACGTAAACCTTTGCATCTGGGTTTACCTCGTGAACCCCTATGGCAAAGGCGTTTATGTGCCTGACCAACTCTGGTATGAGGAAGGCTGCTACATATCCCACCTTGTTAGTCTTTGTTAAGGCCCCTGCCATGAGTCCGTTCAGATAATAGAGCTGATAGAACTCCGCGAAGTAAGTCCCCATGTTCTTATGCCTCTTGTACCCAGAGCAGTGGAAGAAGAAGACGTCTGGATGCTTCTTTGCGGCCTCAAGCGTTGGATCCATGAACCCGAAGGAGGTGGTGAATATGACCTTGCATCCCTCTGCAATCAGTTCCTCTATAACCCTTGCGCACTCAGGCTCAGGAACTGCCTCCCTGTAGACCGTTTCCAGGAAAGGGAAGGTATTTTCGCAGTAGAGCCTTCCTTGATCGTGCGCAAAGGTCCATCCTATGTCGCCAATGGGACCTACATATATGAAGCCAGCCTTTAGCTTTGGCAATACCTCAACTTCAACTGGTTTCTCAACGACCTTCTCAACAACTCTAGGAGGGACGGCAAAGTAGGTTGCTATCGAGGCCAGAAGCGCCACAACGATTAAAACAGCAATCCATTGAGTAGTCGTCATATTGTTATGTTCAGATTGTGAAACCTTATTAATCTTTGTAAGCTGAGGCTTCTCGCCTTTTCATCTAAGAAAAATTCCTGTCACAGTACCATCGTTTTGGGCGATGTAGAAGGAATCGATTACACTTACATAGAACCTACCGCTTTTCTCCTCTTATATAGGGCATCCCTAGAGAAGAAGGAGCTCCTATCCTCTTCCTTATCGTTTCTTCAGCCCCTATGAGGACAACGAGTATTGTAAGAGAATACGGAAGCATTCCAAGCAAATAAGCTGAGATACCATATTTTTGAAGGGCATATTGGGCTGCCTCGGCCAAACCGAATAGGTAAGCCCCAATGAGGGCCCTAAGAGGGCTCCACATGGAGAATATTGTGAGAGCAACGGCAATCCACCCTCTACCCGCTGTCATCCTCTCAGTCCAAGCTGGAGTAAAGCAAAGCGAGAGGTATCCCCCTGAAAGACCTGTTAAAAAGCCGCCTAAAATGGTGCAGACGTATCTCCAGAAGTATACGTTCACACCGAGGGCATCTGCAGCTGAAGGATTTTCCCCAACAGACCTTATGGTTATCCCCACCTTTGTCTTAAACAGGATGAACCACATGACCAGGGCAATTATCGCTGAGATGTAAACCACAATGTCATGCCTGAAAAGGACCTCCCCAAGCACTGGCAAGTTGTAGAGGAAGGGTATGGGCAACTCCTTGATCACAACACCCCTTATCCCTACGTATCCTCTACCTACAACTGAGCTCAATCCTAGGCCGAACATGGTTAGAGCAAGGCCGGAAACAACCTGGTTCACGTGAAGAGATATGCTCAAGAAGGCGTGGATCAACGAAACGCATGCTCCTGCTATTGATGCAGCTAAGAGTCCTATCCAAGGATTTCCAGTTTTTAAGCCAGCTATGAACCCAAAAACAGCGCCTATCGCCATCATCCCTTCAAGTCCTAGGTTAAGAACGCCCGATCTCTCAGTATAAACCTCTCCGAGGGTAGATAGAAGGAGGGGAGTTCCA
The DNA here is from genome assembly GCA_037917635.1 of Thermoproteota archaeon. Classification (GTDB taxonomy): domain Archaea; phylum Korarchaeota; class Korarchaeia; order Korarchaeales; family Korarchaeaceae; genus QMVU01. The sequence continues at coordinate 14,484 of JAVCBX010000034.1, forward strand.
GCCCGTATTGCTATCCTCCCTATTGCGATAGGAAGAGCCAGCTCCAATGGATCACCTCCTAAATCTAATCCTGAAGTTCGTGAGGAACTCACCTACGAGGGCGAAGAACAATATCGTCCCATTAAAGAGGTCTATGACTCCAACAGGTAGCCTGAAGGCTATCTGAATCATGTCGTTTCCTACTAGCAAACCTCCAAGCAAGAATGAAGTGATTATAACCAGAAGAGGATCCAGACCGCCCAACCATGCTGTTATGATCGCAGTGTACCCGTAACCAACTGAAAAACCCGGTCTTAGCCTGTGTTGTATTCCAGCAGCTTCACCAACGCCTGCTATTCCAGCTAGTCCGCCACTGAGGATCATCACAAGGCAAAGAACCTTTAAGTGGCTTATTCCAGCGAACTTAGCTGCTTCCGGGTTATCTCCCACAACTCTGATCTCATAGCCAAATGGAGACCTCCAGAGCACGATATAAAGCAGGATTATTGAGATCATTCCTATGATCAAGGTTGGATAGTGAATTCTCGTGCCAGAAACTTGCGGAAGCCATGCATGCTCTGGAAAGAGTGGGGTATGGGGGAAACCAGCCCACTTCATCCCTCCCCACTCCTCCTTTGCTCTCCAAGGGCCGTATATTAGATATAGGAGGAAGTACATCGCTATGTAATTCATCATGAGCGTTATGACGACCTCATTAAGCCTCAACTTCGCCTTAAGGATGGCAGGAATTACGCCCCATAAGGCTCCAGCTGCAAATCCAGCCAGGAACATTAATGGTATTAGACCGGCTTCAAATTTATTTGAGAGGGAATAAACAACCTTGGCAGCAGCTATTGCACCCATTATAAGCTGTCCTTCGGCCCCAATGTTCCAAAACTGCGCTCTAAATGCCAGGGATAATCCAGCTCCGCAAAGCATTAGGGGTATCGTCTTAACCACGGCTTCAGCTAGACCCTGCTTGCTCCCAAATCCTCCTGTAAAGATTTTTTTGTAGATTTCAACAGGATCAAGCCCATAAAGGGCGCTAAAGAAAACTCCCATCACAAGAAGAGCTCCAGCAAGGGCCAAAACCCTTACAAGCAACTTTAACCAGATTGGAGCGTAAGTTCTCCTCGTCAACGTGATTCTCATGAAGACTCCCTTACCCCAGCCATCATAAGCCCTATCTTGTCGACATCTGCCTTCTCAGCAGGCATCTCTCCCATTATCTTCCCTTCGAAGATGACTGCAATCCTATCGCTCATCATCAAAAGCTCTTCTAAGTCCTCCGAGATAAGGAGAATTGCAGCCCCACTCTCCCTTTCCCTCAAGAGCTTTTTCCTTATGTACTCCGTTGCTGCTACATCCAAACCCGAGGTAGGGTGGGCAGCTACTATCAGTTTCGGTCTCATGCTGAGCTCCCTTGCCAATATCATCCTCTGTATGTTCCCTCCAGAAAGGAGCTTTGCAATCGTCTTATGGCTTGGGGCCATGATGTTATATTCCTCCATTAACTTCTTTGCATCGCTGGCTATTTGTCCGCCATCCAAGAGGAAACCCCTTTTAAACGGATCCTTATAGTATTTCTTTAGTATCAGATTTTCAGCAACGCTCATGTTTGGCACAAGCCCGTACTTTAACCTTTCCCCTGGTATCAGGGCAACTCCAAGCTCGGTGATCCTCCTCGGGGAGGAGTTCGTTACATCTACTCCATCAACAAGGATTTTTCCCTTTATAACCTTCCTAAGACCTGCAAGGACCTCAAAAAGCTCCTTTTGACCATTTCCAGCAACTCCAGCAAGACCCAGGATCTCCCTTCTGGAGATCTTGAATGATACCCCCTTCAGGGCCAACAAGCCTCTGTCATTCAGGGCATGCAGGTTTATAACCTCCAAAACGGGACTTCCCTTCTTAACCGGCTTTCTTTCCACCCTGAACAAAACTTCCCTTCCAACCATGAGTTTTGCGAGCTCTTCTTTGTTCGTTTCAGAAGTCTTCAACCTTCCGACTACTTTCCCTTTTCTCAGGACAGTTACTCTATCGCTTATAGCAAAAACCTCATCTAGCTTGTGAGTTATGAATATAATGGCCTTTCCCTCCTTTTTCATCCTCAAAAGGATTGAGAAAAGCTCTTTGATCTCCTTCGGAGTTAGCACGGATGTAGGCTCATCTAGAATCAGGATATCAGCTCCTTTGTAAATAGCCTTTATTATCTCAACTCTCTGCTGCTCTCCAGCTGAAAGTTGCCAGATATATGCATCCGGATCAACCTTCAATCCGTACTTCTCCGAGAACTCCCTTGTTTTTCTCGCAACCTCCTTAGTAGGTAATAAGAACTTGGTTTCTAGGCCAAGCGCAATGTTCTCAGCTACGGTGTGCTTCTCAATTAGCATGAAGTGCTGATGCACCATACCTATCCCGAGTTGCATGGCATCCTTTGGGCTCCTTATTTCAACCCTCTTTCCCCTAATGTATATCTCCCCCTCGTCAGGCTGATATATTCCGAACAATATGTTCATTAAGGTGGTTTTTCCAGCCCCATTTTCGCCCAAAAGCGCGTGTATCTCTCCAGCCCTTACGTCAAAGTCGATGTGGTCATTGGCAACGACTCCTGGAAACGATTTTACTATTCCTTTCATCTCTACTATGGGTTCAGCCCCGCTCTTCTCCTCAAACGCCTTTTCAGCTGTTAAATGCATTCTTAACACCGCTAATGGAACGCTCCATGATATCCATCGATTCTAAATATTAAGGTTATTAGAGAAAAAACTCCCTCTGCCTTAAATTAAATTCAAACAAGGTCCAATAAACAGGAGGAGGGCAATCTTATCTTAAACGTAGCCAATCAGCCCTTTGCCTTAGAAGGTTTAACAGTGATTTATTATGGTGTGCCGCTAAAGATGCAGGGAACTCTATGATAATCGCAGGTAAGTGGGTTGTAACACTGTCGGAAGGTGTAGGTCTGATCGAGGATGGAGCAGTGCTTGTTGAAGGCTCTCTGATAAAGGACGTTGGCAGGAAGAACAGGATCTTGAGAGAGAATCCTGAAGAAGAGGTCTTGGATTACCCTAAATCCCTAATTATGCCCGGACTCATCTGCGCCCACTGCCATGCGTACGGGGCTTTTGCCAGGGGAATGCCTCTAAAGGAGGAACCTCCAACAAGGTTCTCTGAGATTTTAGAGAGGATCTGGTGGAGGCTCGACAAAAAGCTGAGCATTGAAGAGGTATATTATAGCGGGCTGGTCACTGCGATAGAGGCCATAAGGCACGGAACAACCTGCATAATGGATCATCACGCCAGCCCTTACTCGATAAGGGGGAGTCTCGAGGCGCTCGAAAGTGCGTATAGGGAGGTTGGGATCAGAGCAAACTTGGCTTATGAGGTTTCTGATAGGGATGGGTTAGAGAGGGCAAGGGAAGGCATCAGAGAAAATGTGAAATTCATAAAGAAGCACGAAGGAGATCATCTAATAACTGGGAGCTTCGGTCTTCACGCTCAGCTTACGCTTTCTGATGAAACGATTAAGGAATGCGTTGAGGCAGCAAGGAACTTAGACGCTGGCTTTCACGTTCATGTAGCTGAGGGCATAGAGGATGTGCTTGACTCCATCAGGAAATCGGGCAGAAGAGTAGTTGAACGACTCTGGGATCACGGGATCCTTGGTCCAAAGACCATTGCAGCTCATTGCGTTCACGTTTCGAGTGGGGAGATGAGAATTTTGAAGGAGACGGGGACAAACGTAGTTCATAACCCTGAGTCAAACATGAACAACGCTGTTGGAGTTTCTCCTGTGCTAAAGATGATGGAACTGGGCATAAACCTCGCGCTTGGAACCGATGGTTTCACGATGGACATGTTCAGAGAATCAAAGGTCGCCTTCATCCTTCACAAACTTCATACCTCGGACCCGAGGGCAATGAGTGCTGAAAAGGTTCTGGAGATTCTTTTTAATGGAAATAGGGAGTTGGTGGGGAAGTATTACTTCAGACCAGTTGGAAAGCTAGTAAAGGGAGCTTATGCAGATCTAATCGTGCTTGACTACCTGCCGTACACTCCCTTGACCAGTTCGAATTTCCCATGGCATTTCATCTTTGGGATGGACTCATCGCATGTGAGAACCGTGATAGTTAACGGAAAGATTCTGATGAGGGAAAGGAAGCTTCTAACAGTTGATGAGGAGAAGGTGTTTGAAAGAGCCAGGAAGCTTGCAAGCTCTCTCTGGGAAAGGCTTTGAGTAATTGTCCAAAAATCCGGGGGTCGTTAGGTTGGTCGAAGAGGACCTTATACTCTCGCTCGTTGAAGAGTTTGGAACTCCTTTCTACCTCATTGAAGAAAGTTCGATGATTGAAAACCTAAACAAACTGAGGAGAGCTTTCTCTGGTTTCAAAGGGAGGGTTGAAATCGCATACTCAGTCAAGGCAAACTTCAACCCCCTAGTCTTGAGGGTCTTCTCGTCTGAAGGGACGATGTTCGACGTTGCATCCGAGGAGGAGCTTTATTTCGTCAGAAAAGCTGGAATAGAAGGATCAAAGGTGATTTACTCGAGCGTCACAGAAACGAAAAGGGAGCTCGAACTCGCTGTTTCTCAGAGAGCAAGGCTAATCTCTCTGAGCTCTAAAAACGGCTTTTTGAGGCTTAAGGAAATTTTAAAGCGAATGAAGGCTGAGAAGGAGGTCCTCGTAAGAATAAATCCAGGTCTGGATGTGAAAGCAACTATTCCAGCCTCAGGAAGCTGGAGTAAGTTCGGGGTTCCCCTTGAAAAGGGAGCGAAAGATTCAGCACTTTGGCTAATGAGGGAAGCGGTGAGGAGCAAAAGTGTTGAACCAGTAGGGGTTCACTTTCACCTTGGAAGCCAGGTTCTTGATCCAAAAAGCTATTCATTGGCTCTAAACTCAGTCCTGAGCTTCCTCTCTTGGACCTTGAAACGTGTAAGAGCAGATATAAGGATAATAGATGTTGGGGGCGGCTATCCAGTCAAGTACGACTCGGAGGTACCTCCGTTAGAGAGCTTCTCATCGAAGATAGTGGAAGCCCTGAACCGTTGGGCAGAAGAGGAAGGATTTCAGCTGACCCTGATCGTGGAGAGCGGAAGGTTCCTGATTGCAAGCGCTGGAGCTCTTGTGACATCTGTTGTAAACGTAAAGGAGGTTGGAGGGAGCAAGCTCGTCATCGCTGATGCTGGCTATAACCTCCTGCTAGATACTGCCCTTTTGAAACAAGTTTATCCCGTTAGGGTGATCAAGGTGGGGACCTCTAAAAAAGGAGGAAGAGAAGAGGAGGTAAGGCTGGCAGGATATCTTTGCGACTCCCTTGATTTCTTTTTCCCTCCAAGGGGTAGGGGGAGAGGAATTGTGCTTCCTAAGCTTGAGGTTGGCGATCTCTTAGTTTTCGAGATGGCTGGGGCCTACACCAACGTGTTTAACCTCCCGTTTAACTGCAAGACAAAACCTCCAATCCTTTTCGTGAGCTCAAATGGACGCTTATTATTGGCAAGGCCCAGGGAAAGCGTTGAAAGGCTATATGAGGATGAGTCCCCTTAGGCTCGGCGAGGCTCTTTATCGATTTAAACAGCTCCGCTTAGCTAAGAAGGCTGAGAGGAGCCCTGTAGAGCTCGTAATCCTCGGACTTAATCCTGACTAGATGTAAAAGGCCAGCTTCGAATCGCTTGTCAGCCTTCATAAAGTTCAAATTAAACCACTGCGCATGTACTGGGTGCTTTAACTTGACAATCGGGTTGATGGGTAGGGACTTCATATCAACTCAGGAGTGGAGCAGGGAGGAATTGGAAAGGGTTTTGAGGTTAGCATTTGAGCTGAAGGAGAAGCAGAGGAGGGGAATCCCTCACAGGTTGCTTGAAGGAAAAACCCTTTACATGCTTTTTTACAACCCATCCCTTAGGACTAGAAACAGCTTTCAAACAGGGATTTTTCAGCTGGGAGGCCAGGGCATATACCTCTCTCCCACAGCTGTATACAGACCTGCTCTGGCAGGTGAGGAGATTCCCTATAAGACTGAGAGGATATGCGACGTGGCCAGGGTTCTTAGCAGGTACGGGCACGCAATAGCCATAAGAATATATGGGGAGGCAGTTAATTGGATCTACGGCAAGGGAAATCAGGTAATAAGGGAATTCGCTTACTGGGCAGATGTGCCTGTGATAAACATGGAGTGCGATGTCTACCACCCGTGTCAGGCCATGGCAGACTTAATGACCATAATCGAGAAGCATGGAAGGCTTGAAGGGAAAAAAATAGTTGTTAGCTGGGCATACAGCGGGGGTATAAAGCCAGTTGCAGTTCCACAAAGCGCAATACTGGCTTTCACAAGGTTTGGTGGAGATGTCGTTCTGGCTCATCCTAGAGGATTCGAATTGGATCCTAAGATAATGGAACAAGCTAGGAGAAACGCTGATGAATTTGGAGGGACTTTTGAGACAAGCTACAATATGGAAGAGGCTTTTGAAGGGGCCGATGTCGTCTATCCCAAGTCCTGGGGTTCTTTAAAGTTCATGCCACCTAATGTACCAAGCGTTGATGAAAAAGGAATGATAGAGCTCATGAACAAGCATAAGGACTGGATTTGTGATCAAGAAAAGCTGGACAAGGCTAGCCCTAACGTAATCTATATGCACTGCCTTCCAGCAGACAGAGGAATGGAGGTGACCGACGAGGTCATAGATGGACCTCACAGCGCAGTTTTCGATGAAGCAGAGAACAGGCTCCACGTTCAAAAGGCGATAATGGCTCTAATAATGGGAGGATGCTGAGCACCTCTCCGGCCCTTAGACATGGCCAGATCACAGGCTTTTAGTAGGGCATGGCCCATTTTTCGTGAGGTGAACTCCTTGAGGAGGGAGGATTTGAAAGGGGTTTTCCCTCCCCATATCACGCCCTTCAAGAAGAATGGGGAACTGGACCTTCATGCTTTGAGGGAATGCGTGGACTTCTGGATAGAGGGGGGCGTCTCAGGCCTAGTGACGTGTGGAAGCAACGGAGAAGCTCCCTATCTGTCCAGAGAGGAGAGGAAAAGGGTAATCGAAACTGTGATAGACCAAGCGAATGGCAGGGTTCCTGTGATAGCTGGCACGGGTGCCATAAGCACAATTGAGACGATTCAACTAACCAAGGACGCTCAGGACTTGGGAGCTGATGCTGCTCTAGTAGTAACTCCCTTCTACTACAAACACTCAAATGAGGAGATTTACCAGCACTATAAGACTGTGGCTGAGGCCGTTGATATTCCAATAATCCTTTACAACGTCCCTAAGTTCACTGGCATTTCTATGGATCCAAGCGTGGTGCGGCGGGTTGTGGAGGAATGTGATAACGTGATAGGGATAAAGGACAGCAGCGGGAACCTTGCTCAAGTGTCCGAGGTAATCAGGCTCATTGAAGGTAAAATATCAGTCTTGGCTGGATCTGCAGACGTGTTCCTATCAACCTTGATGCTTGGAGGGGATGGAGCAATCATAGCGGTCGCGATCTTCGCACCGAAGATGTGTAGGGACCTCTATGAAGAATTCAAGGCTGGGAATTTTGAAAGAGCTGCTAAACTTCAAGCAACAATCTCTTTCTTGAACGAAGTAATTGTTAGAAAACTCAACCAGCTTGCTGCGGTTAAGTATGCGGTTAGCATTCAAGGAGTACCAGCTGGCTACCCCAGGAGGCCAACGCTGCCTCTGAAGAAGGAGGAAATGAGACAAGTGGAGGAAGCCCTGAAACAAGCTGGTATCATAGGCTGAATTCAGTTGCTAAATCAGTTTAGATAGGAAGCCGCTTTCACTCAAGCAGGGCTCCGAAGCCCCCTATCGTCTGGGATATTCCAAGCCTCTTCAGAGCAGCCCACATCGAAGCTTGATTGCTCGTGATAATAGGAACTCCCAAGTCCTCTTCAAGCAGCTCTATAACTTCTATTGTCCTGAAGTTTGTGCAGGAGATGAAAATGCAGTCTGCATCCGGCGCGAATACCTCTCTTGCGAGCCTGTAAGCGGTTGAGGGAGGAAGTTTTCCTATTTCAACGTTTTTTCTAATTCCAAGACCCTTTATCTTCAGCACTCGAAACCCGTTGTCTTCAAGGAACTTTTTCTCCTTCTCGTTAAGCTCCTCTATGTATGGCGTTGCTACACATACCTTCTCAGCCTCTACTTCCCTTAGAGCCTCTAAAACTGCAGTAGCTGTCGCAATCACTGGCCTTCCACAGGCTCTTTCGAGCTTATTGGAGAGCTCGAGGTCATAGCCTGCTCCCTTAACTAAGCTTCCGGTAGTGCAACCGTAAACTATCAGGTCGACGTTTGCGTCGACCAAAAGCTTAGCAGCTCTTTCTGCATACTCCTCCATCTTAATTAAGGATTCTTCTGTGACCTCTACTAGCTTCATCCTTGAGGCGTGAATGGACACCCCCTCAGGAGCCATCTCGTTAAACTCCGGCTCCATCGTGGTGTTGGAAGATGGAATTAGAATGCCTATCCTTGCCCTCCATCCGTACATCTTGCACCACCTAAAGACCTAGATATGCTCTTTTGATCTCCTCATCTTCAAGAAGTTTTTTGGGCTCCCCTGATTTAACTATTCTACCAGTTTCAAGGACGTATGCCCTATCCGATATCTTAAGGGCTTGGTGCACGTTTTGTTCAACCAAAAGTATCGTGTAGCCTTCCTCCCTGAGCCTCTTTACTAGCCTTAAAACTTCGATCACAAGCTTTGGAGCCAAGCCTAAACTCGGCTCATCCAGCATCAAGAGCTCGGGCCTCAACATCAGCCCCCTAGCTATTGCCAACATCTGCTGCTCTCCTCCGCTCAGAGTTCCGGCAAGCTGATCCTTCCTCTCCTTCAAGATCGGAAACAGATTGTACACGATATCTAGGGAATCGTAAAAATGATCTCTCGCCCTCTTGGTGTAAGCCGCGGCCTTCAAGTTTTCTAACACAGTAAGCCTGGGGAAGAGCTGTCTTCCCTCTGGAATGTGGGCTATTCCCATCTCAACTATTTGATGAGGCTCCAGCTTCGTGAGGTCAGCTTCCTTGAAGAGTATTGAACCCCTTCTAGGTCTAATCAATCCAGATATGGTTTTGAGAGTCGTGGTTTTTCCCGCGCCGTTGGCGCCCAAGAGAGCCACTATCTCCCCCTTCTCAACCTCAAACGAAATTCCCCAAATAACCTGCACGTCTCCATAAGAGACGTTTAAGTCCTCAACCTTTAGAAAGCTCATCTAAACCTCCTCCCCCAAGTAAGCCTCTATCACCCTTCTGTCGTTTGCAACCTCCTCCGGCTTTCCCTCTGCAAGCTTGCTTCCGTGATGCAAGACAACTATCCTATTCGAGATGCTCATTATGGCTCTCATGACGTGCTCTATAATCAATAGGGTTTTTCCCTCCTGATTTATTTCTTTTAGGAGATCTAGAACCTCATCTATCTCCCTCGGGTTCAAACCAGCAACTACCTCGTCTAAAAGTAGCAGATCTGGGTCCAAGGCTAGGGCTCTCGACAGCTCGAGCCTCTTCCTCTCAACGAGGTTTAGGGAAGAAGCCTTGAGGAACCTCTTATCGTACAAACCAGTGAACTCCAACATCTCCAGAGATTTTTGAGATGCGTCAGCGAAGTCCCTCGCTTTAAGGAGGGCCGCAATTATTACGTTTTCCATAACTGTTAACCCTAGGAGGGGCTTCACTATCTGAAAGGTCCTCCCTATACCCATTTTGGAAACGACGTAAGGGGGCTTTCCAGTTATATCTTCTCCCTTAAAGAAGATTCTACCGGCATCTGGTTTATAAAATCCGGTTATTAAGTTAAAGATCGTCGTCTTACCAGCCCCGTTAGGGCCTATCAAGCCCAAAATTTCTCCCTCATTCACATAGAAGCTAACGTTGTTTACCGCGACTAGCCCTCCGAACCTCTTAGTAACCCCCTCTAACACTAGAATGGGATTCAAAAATCCACCTCCCAATCAAATTGCTAATCTCTCCTCCATATATCCTTTCTTCTTCAGCCATCCCATCAAGCCCTCAGGCAGGCTCAAAGAGATGATGAGCAACACGACTCCAAGCACGAAGACTTGCAGACCATAGTACCTAGGAAATCTGGCCACAACGTTCACCCTCACGTACTCGGTCAGAGGTATGAATATGAAGGATCCGACAATTGGCCCGATGAAGGAGCGCATACCCCCAAGTATCCCGGCAACCACGATGTAAACAGAGATCGTTATTATGTCGAAGACGGCGAAAGGATCCACAAACCTGAATCTAATGGTGTAAAGCCCGCCTCCTATCCCTGTGAAGAAAGCGCTTAGGATCATCGCTATCATCTTGTACTTAAACGGGTTTATGCCCATGGTCATCGCTGCTTCCTCGTCCTCCCTAATTGCTTGGAGGTAATAGCCTATCCTGCTGTTTACTACCCTGTAAAGCACGATCACCTCTATTAGGAGGAAAAGGAGAGCGATGTAGATGTAAACGAATGGACCTGCGTACTGGAGGTAATAGAAGGCCTTGTCGCTCGGAACTATGGGAGGTTGAAGGCCAGCCGATCCTCCAACCCACTTCCAAGGTATGAAGGCCAGCTTGAATATTTCGCCCGTTGCTATGGTCGCTAGAGTAAACCAATGACTTCTAAGCCTAAAGAACGGAACCCCAAGGCCGGCTCCAACGACACTTGCGATAAGCCCTCCAATTACCATGCCTATCCAAGGCGTTATGTTGTAATAAAGCATGAGTATCATCGTAGTATAGGCTCCAACTCCAAAGAAAACCGCGTGGCCTATGCTCAATTGGCCAGCATATCCTGCCAGAAGGTTCCAGCCCATCGCAAGTATGGAGTATAGGATCGAGAGAAACAGGACGTTTGCTGGAAAAGGAAGATCTGCAGCCTTAAAGATGAGAGGTAAAAGGATGAGGGCAGCGCTTACCCCAAACGCAAGAATTCCCCTTAATCCGCTCAATTCCTTCCTCAACATGGACGGCGTGCTGATCATAGGATCACCTAGCTCATCTTCTTACCGAAAAGACCAGTTGGCCTTATCAGCAGCATCGCGATGAAGAGGAGAAATGCTACAACGTCCTTTAGGGTCGGAGCTATGAATAGGGCGCTCACAGCTTCTGCTACCCCTATTATTATACCTGAGACGTACGCGCCAAATATGCTGCCGAACCCTCCAAACACAACTATTACGAAGGCAAGAAGACAGAAAAATGCCCCCATCTCCGGGTATATGGGGTAGAAAGTCGAGAGCAAAGATCCTCCAATCGCAGCTATTCCAACCCCAATTCCAAAGGCGATCCTGTACATCTTCTTAACGTCGATCCCCATCAAGGCCGCTGCCTCTCTGTTCTGAGAGGTCGCTCTCAGGGCGATTCCAACGTAGGTCTTTGAGAGAAAGAGGTACAGAGTGATTGCTATCAGAATAGAAGCGAAGAAAGCGATTATCCTGGTCAATGGTATTGTGATCCAAGAGAACCTGAACATGACGTCGGTATAACTAGTAACGACCCTTCTGGTGAAAGGACCGAATAGAACTTCGGCTCCGTACCTTATCATCATGAGTAGGGCAAAGGTTGCGGAAATTTGACTCACGATTGGAGCGTAAAGGATCCTTTCAATTATGGTCCTTTGTGTAAGAATCCCAAGAGCGAAAACAAGGCCGAAGGAAAGTGGAAGGCTTAACAGAGGATCTATCCCAGCGAGAACTAAGAGCCAGTAGGTGGTAAAGGCTCCAATCATCATGAAATCCCCATGAGCGAAATTTATTACGTCCATAACGCCCCAGATTAGCGCAAGCCCCATTGCAATCAGCGAATACACGCTTCCGATTAGGACTCCGCTGATGATGGCGCGAAGCAGGTCAAGAAATGTTACCATGCAAAATCACCTTAATTCAAGATTAATTCCTTCAGAGCGTTAAGGAGGGAAGGAAAAATAAAAAGGGAAGGGTAATTTTTTAGCCCCTTTCAGCCCACTTTGGCATCGGGAAGATTAATTCCACGGTAGCAACCTCAGAAGGATATACGGTGTGATATTTTCCGTCTTCGGGCCTCATTTGCACTATTATTCCTGCACCCTTTATGTTCTGGCCTTTCTCATCGAACTTAATTCCTTTCCAAGGCATTATGAACCATGGAAGCTCCTCCGCTGAGAGATCCATGGCAGCGAGGGAATCTCTGATCGCAGCCCTGAACTTATCGAGCTCAGTTGGCTTCGCTTTCTTCGCAGCTTCCTCTATTGCGTAGTAAAGGACCCAAACTCCCGTATAGTCCCTCGCAGAGTTTCCGTTAAAATCTACGCCGTACGTGGCCCTGTATTCCTCGTTGATCGCTCTAAGCTTTGGATCCTCTAGCAGGTCCCAGTTAAACACCTCCCTCGAGAAGATGTAGTATCCGTCCTTTCCAACCTCCTTTATGTAGGCCGGGTTGATGAAACCAGCATCCTGAGCAAGGATAAGTTTGGGATTGAAGTCCCTTTCCTTGCAAGTTCTAACGAGAAGGATCGCATCAGAAACGTAGGACGCAGCAAATAGGGCGTCTGGTTTTGCAGCCTTGATGCTATCTATTTCGCTGTCTAACGATGTTACTGTGGCCGCATGATAGCTGACAACCTTAACTACCTCATATCCTGCCTCCTTAAGGAACTTCTGCCAAGCCTCGGCTGTCTTAGCTCCCCACTCAGTGTCCTCATGTATTATCGCAATCCTCCTTATCCCAGCATTAAACTTCTCGTTCAAGTAATCTAAGAACTCAGCGTGTTGGGCAGCAAACATCGCATCGTGAGGTGTAGTTCTGAAGAACCACTCATAACCTCTCTCCGTAAGCACGGGGGAGGTTGAATCGGGATTCAGGTGAGGAACCTTGTATCTCTCAGCAACCTCACTAACAGTCTTCGTTACGGCGCTTTGATATGCTCCAAGGATGGCCACTACCTTTTCCTCTGTTATTAGCCTCTCAGCTTCCGCTGCACCTGTTTCAGGCTTTCCTGCGCTATCGCCATATACTACTACGAGCTTTGCTCCTCCTAGGTTCTTTATCCCTCCCGCTTCGTTTATCTTCTTGACGGCAAACTCAATCCCCCTCTTTAAGTCAGCTCCTGTTTCAGCCAGCTTTCCAGATAAGGGAAGAATAACTCCTATTTTCACCTCTTTAACTTCAACAGGAGGAGCCCTGGTTGCAATCCAGATCCCAAGGGCAGCGACGACAATTATTATTAAGGCGATGATAGCGGCAACGGCTCTACTAATTCCCCCTCTCCTAACGAAATGCATGCAATCTACCTCCTACTAACGTTATTTACGGCGTGATAAAATGTTTTTTGAATTTAAGATTTTTTTAATTTATGGTTTAAATTTTTTAACTTACTAAAAGAACTGATGTCGCGCCCGAGCGTTACCTTTGAAATGATTTGTGAAGGAATTGAAAGGATCGTGAACGTGGACTTGGGTGGTAGGGGGATCATATACAAGTTACATGAAGCTGCTAGAAATTTGTTGGGGGAGCCCATGTACTACAGGGCATGCAAGGAGCTGATCGAAAGGGTTGAGGAGG
>JAVCBX010000017.1:0-9383 GCA_037917635.1 Thermoproteota archaeon
AACCGATGCAAGGAGCCTGACCATCTCCCATGGATCGAAGTGAGGTGTGCTATAACTGTAAAGAATGGCAAGATCGAAATTCCTGTCAAGCTTATGTAATTCCTTGGCATCCATAAGCTTAATGTTGGCTCCTTGCCCATCTCCTTTTTACTGAACTTCTTGGCAACCCTCAAGGCCTCTTTCCTCAGATCTATAATGGCAAGATTTACCTTCAAACCTTCCTCCTCTAGAACTTTGGCCAAAGCAACTCCTCCTATCCCAGTTCCACCGCAAACATTCACAAAGCTTACTTCTCCAGTTTCGCTTATTTTTGAGAACCATTCATGGGAAATTAAGAGCCTAAACTTATCCAATGCTTCCAGATACCTTTTCCTGCCTCTCTCCGATTCCGGATCCTCAGGCCATTCGATAAGCCCGTAAAGCCTCGAAAATAATCTGACATCGTTCTATCTCATCCTAGTCGCTTAAATTCTCAGCGGTCAACTAGGCTTGACCCTCTTGTCCGACTCAAAGTTTAAAGGATTTGAACTTAACTGCTACAGGGTCAAGTTGCCGGTAGTTCAAGTTTTTTGGTGGGCTGGAAGAGAAGCCGCTACGAAGGAGAAGGTCATAAAGGGGATAACGAAGGTATTTGAAGAGTTGGGGGTTCCAGCTGAAGCAGTAACTGTGATAATTCACGATGTACCAAGGGAGAATTGGGGAACGGGAGGGGAGCAGGCTTCAAAGAAATTGAGCTAAGTGCTTTCTTCCAATATTTGAAAGATCTCATTGAGACTTCGGATCAAAAAATCCGGGTAGCAGAATTTAGGGTGAGCGAGAAAACTTGTTTTCTCTTCCCTCAGCTTTTTTGCTATAATATTAGCTTGAGCGGCTTTTATTGCTCTTTCCCGAGGATTTTCAGCTATTAAGATTGAAAGGTCTCTCCAAAGCAAAGCAGACTCAATTCCAGCCGAGTTCGCCCCGCATATATCAACTGACACCCTATCACCGACGAAAAGAGATCTTCTGGCCCCCTTACTAGCTTCCAGAAATATGAGGGGGCTTGGCTTTGCAAATCCAACTCTGTCTGGAGTTATTAAATCATCCAGAAGCTCAAAAACACCTGTTTTAGTTAATATTAGCTTCATCACGTCGTAAAAGCCATTTGTCAAGGCCAATAACCTTATATTCTTCTCTTTAAGCTTTGAAAGTGTTGGAATTACGTCCTCGTAGGCTCTTATCTCGTTAGAGGATGAAAGCGTTTCATCAATTGTCTCAAGGAAGCTGACCTCCCCTTTAACTCCCATTTCATCACTTATAGCTCTTATTATGTCATCCCAATTGTAAGCGCCAACAAGATCCCCCTTTCTCATCCTCTTAAGGCTTTCATTAACCATCATGCTTACGAACTTCCTGACCCTGCTTTCTTCAACCAGTCTCCTTGCTATCTTAGGGAAGATGAGTTTGACGTAAGAGGTTTTGATTAGCACGCCATCAACGTCAAATATGATGAGGTCAAACAACATTTTCACCTCATGAACGCACTTCCGAGCTCAGGCGAGAGTTTCCCCAGCTTTTATTTTTCAGCTCATGTGGGGTTGAAGATAGCATCAATTAATAGCTTTCTCTGATAATGATAGAGGATTTAGATGAAACTTGAATACGGCTCTCCAGAAGAAGCAAGAATGGATCCTTCTAGGATCGGAAATTTGAAGGAATTAACTGCTAAATGGATCGAAAAAGGGGCTTTTCCGGGTGCAGTATATCTAATCGCAAGGAAGGGAGTTATAGTTGCTCATGAGGCCCTCGGACACGCTGTTAAGGTCCCTTACTTAAGGAAGATGAGAAAGGACACAATTTTTGACCTTGCTTCGCTCACAAAAGTCATGGCAACAGCAACATCCGTAATGATCTTGGCTGAGAGGGGACATTTAACCCTTAAGGAAAGGGTTCTTGAGTTCTTTCCCCAGGCGAAGTGGCGCTACAGAGGGATAACTATCTGGCACCTCTTAACGCACACTTCCGGGCTCCCACCTTACAAGCCGATTTATAAGCTTGACAGAGAAGAAATCATAAGGACAATATTGAGCTCTGAACAGCTCTGTAAGCCGGGAAGGATGGTCATATACAGCGATCTGGGGTACATATTGCTTGGGGAAATTGTAAGGAAGGTTAGCGGAAGGTCCCTTAATGACTTCTCCAGGGAGAACATATTCGAGCCTCTCGGAATGAAGGACACGATGTTTAACCCTCCAGATCACCTTAAGGAAAGGATGGCTGCGACTGAGCTTTGTAGCTGGAGGGGGAGGGTGCTGATAGGTGAAGTCCACGATGAGGTAGCCTTTGCATTGGGAGGAGTTGCTGGTCACGCTGGTCTCTTCTCCAAAGCCCTCGATTGTGCCATATTCGCTCAGATGTTCTTAAATCAAGGGAAATATGGGGATATAAGGATCTTAAGTCCTGTAACTGTTAGAAAGATGACCAAGAACCAAACAAAGGGTCTAGGAAAAAGGAGAGGGCTTGGATGGCTCCTTAATTCCAAATGGGTTCTTTCATGTGGAGATTTGATGTCTCCAAGGACATACGGCCACACTGGCTTCACTGGCACCTCAATATGGATTGATCCAAGGCTTAAGCTTCTAGTAGTTCTACTGACGAACAGGGTACATCCTACAAGGGAAAATGAGATGATATTAAGGTTCAGAGCCCTCTTCCATAACGCGGTGGTTGGATCCATAGTTAAGAGGTAGGCGAACTTGAGCGCGGACTGGGAACCTGAGAAGAGCTTTTCAAAGATCCCACCTGAGGAAAGAGTCAGACAGCTTTTTATGCTTGGATTCGAAGGTAAAGGAATGGAAGGAAACCTAAAGGAGATTTTGGAGGAACTTAGACCTGGAGGAATAATCATATTCTCGAGAAATGTGGAATCTTGTGAGCAGCTGAGAGCTCTGACTTTTGAAGCAAATCAGCTGTCTTTGAAGCTCACAGGTACACCTCTTCTCATCTCGGTGGATCAAGAAGGAGGGCTTGTTGCTAGGATAAGGGAGGGCTTGGCTGTTTTTCCTGGGAACATGGCTCTAGGGGCGACCTATTCACCAAAAAACGCTTATCTTGTAGGTAAAGCGATTGGAGATCAGTTAAGGTGGCTTGGAATAAGCGTCAACCTTGCCCCAGTTCTCGATATCGTGCTTGATAAAACGAATCCTTCCATCGGAGTCAGATCCTTCGGAGATGATGTGGAGCTGGTTTCAACAATGGGAAGGAAGTTTATTGCAGGGCTCAGGGACTCAGGAATTATAGCGGTGGCAAAGCACTTCCCAGGAATAGGAGCCGCGTCCGTTGATCCTCATGAAGACCTTCCGGTTTTGAATTTCTCCTTGGAATTTCTAATGAGGAGAGAGCTGGTACCATTCATTCATGCCATAGAGGAAGGAGTTCATTCCATAATGCCTTCTCATGTTTTACTGCCAAAAGTAGATTCGGAAATGCCAGCTTCCTTATCAAAGAAGCTGATAGAGGGAGTTCTTAGGCAAAAGCTTGGCTTTAGGGGAGCAGTGTTATCGGACGATCTCCTAATGGGAGCAATCAGCAGGAGATATTCAACGAGAGAAGCTTGCCTTCTAGCACTTAATGCAGGCGAAGATATGCTTCTCATATGCAGAGATTTGGATGAACAAGCTGAAGCGATGAATTATTTGATAGAGGCCGTTAAGAGAGGGGTTATTTCAAGGAAGAGGGTTAACGAGTCGGTTCTTAGGGTGATGGAACTTAAAAGGAGGATTAGAGGGCTCGCAAGAGAAAAGCCAGATTTTGAGCGACTCTTTCATTTAGAAAGAAAGATATGCAAGGAATCAATCACTCTCTTGAGGTATAGGAGAGGTTGCCTTCCCCTCTCTAATCCTCGAAAGAGGATCCTTATGCTTTGCCCTGTACGGGTCAAGAAGCTGGTTGAAGCAAAGGATGGCCTTTCAACCATGGGTATGAAGCTAAAAAGGAAGGGTTTCGAGGTCGAGGAGGTCTTTTTTGAGGAAAAGAAGGCAGAGGAAGCGATAGAAAAATCAACTGAATTGGCTTCCTGGGCTGACATCATTCTAATTTGCACTTGGGAGGTTTTGAGGCATCCTGAAGAGGCTAAGCTGGTCAAAGAACTTAAAAAATTAGTTAGAAGAGAGAAATGTCTCATAGTAGTGTCCCTAGGTACACCTTATGACATACTAGCTTTTCCGGAGGTTGAAAACTACCTCGTCGCCTACGATTATCACAAGGCAATGCAAGAAGCATTGATTGAAGTTCTTCTTGGTAAGGCAAGGCCTGAAGGGAGACTTCCAGTCTGCTTGGATGATCTGTTCAGAAGAGGTTATCGAGCACCTCTGGCGGGGTGGGAGGTTGAGGGTTAAAACAGGTCTTGAAGTTCTGATCGAGAGGGAGCTTGGTTTTATTGAAGGGATGAAGGTTGGCCTCATCTCGAACTACACCGCAGTGAACTCTAAGCTGGCTCACCTTAAGGATCTACTGTTCTCAAGGAAAGAAGTTGAATTAATGGCGATATTCGCTCCAGAACACGGTTTCTGGGGAACAGCTCAGGCAGGAGAGTTCGTGGAAGAAGAGCTTGATGATGAGACGGGAGTTCCGATAAGAAGCCTTTACAGGCCTGTTAGCAGGGCGGAAGGGCCTGAATACGTGGTTGATTCGATGCTAGCTGAGGAAGCAAGGTCTCCTAGGGCTGAGAGTTTAGAGGAGGTTGAGGCCCTCATATTTGACATCCAAGACATAGGGACGAGGGTTTACACTTACATTTGGACCATGTTTTTGAGCATGAGAATCTCTGCAAGACTAGATAAGCTCTTCATAGTTCTGGACAGACCGAACCCGATCAATGGAGTCGTTGTTGAGGGAAACGTCCTGGATCCACGGTTTAAGTCCTTTGTTGGGATGTTTCCGATACCAATGAGGCATGGGATGACGATTGGAGAGCTTGCTCTTCTCTTCAACTCTGAGATTGGAGCCGACCTAAGGGTTGTTAAGATGGAAGGCTGGGAAAGGGAGGCGTGGTTCGATCAGACAGGTCTTCCTTGGGTAATGCCATCCCCAAACATCCCTACGTTGGAAACAGCCTTAGTTTATCCTGGGACTGTGCTTTTGGAGGGAACGAACGTCTCAGAGGGCAGAGGAACTACAAGGCCATTCGAGCTAGTTGGTGCTCCTTGGTTGAAAGGAAAGAACTTGACGAAAAGGCTGAACGAGCTAAATCTTCCGGGAGTTATCTTCAGGGAAGTTAGGTTTGTTCCAACCTTCTCAAAGTATGCAGGAGAGAGGTGCAAGGGAGTTCAGCTTCACGTTTTGAATAGGGAGAGCTACAGGCCTTTTTTGGTAGGAATCTGTTTGATAAGCGAGATTTTGAGGGATTGTCGTGGAGAATTCAAGTGGATAAAGGCACCAAGCGGGGGTTTCTATTTTGATTTCTTAGCAGGGACCGATAGAATAAGGAAGGCCTTAGAGGAGGGTTTGAATCCCTTTGAAGTGTACGAAAATGCAGAAGCATCTGCTAGAGAGTTTGAAGAAGCTAGAATCGAATATCTGCTCTATTAACCACGAGCCACCTTTTTCCCTCATGAGATTTCTTCTTAATTCCATATAAGAAAGTAGAATAAAGAAGAGGAGCAATCGAGGCAACTAAAGGCGATAAGCTGATTAATACAGGTACTAGAAGTTAGTTCACCCTACACAAAGCACGCACTGGAGTACAAGATTAATTCCTCTACTAGGACACAAGAGACACTTCCTAGCTTATATCTGAGAGAGGAGATGGGAGAAGTTGCCATGATGCTTGTTAAGGAGCTCAGAAAAGCATTAAAGAGGGGTAGCTATCATTCGATCTGACAGAGCACTACTCTTCAGCTCCTTGAGAGATAAAGGTTAAGCTAGAGTGAAGGGTAACATTTACGGGTTCTGAAGTCTTGACTTATTCCTCTTGTAAGGGTCCATGACACCCATTTTTGAAGGAGATGAATCCTCTTTGCGGAGATCATCATTAAACGTGACCTGGGGGTCTGACTCCAGTCAGTCCTTCTTCATTAAGCTCTATAAACTTTCGAAAGACAAAGAGGAGACCTTGCTCATCCTATTCAAGGCTGGAGAAGTCTTTTGCTCGCATTCAGTATGGTAAAACCAACTATCTTTCCCTCTTTCAGCCTGATTGTAACTCCTTTTTCAGTTACATCAGAGTCGTCAGCCTCTTGGGACTCTTCAAAGCTTATGTAGAGGACGTCCCCCTCTGGATCGTAGTCCGTCCTTATCTTTAAAGCTATAGCGTTTCTTCCACAACACTCCCCTCCTCAGTAACTTCCTTATGTTGGATATAAAGAAGGCCGTTATTATAAAGCCCTCCTCGTTCATTTCCCTGTAAACGACGCAAAGGTATTTGGCCTCTTTGGAGCTATCTCGCAGAACCTAAGGGCAAGGTGTTCCCCAAATCAACCTGAAACTATGTAATCGGGGTCTTCAACGGTCTTCTTGACTTTCTCAACGTATTCCTTCTTAATGCCAAGCTCTGGATGTCTCTTCAAGACCATATGATCTTAGTTAAGAGTATCCTCCTCCCGGACTTTGATACTGCAACGAAGACGTTCTCAGGCATCGATCTAGGTGGTTTCACCCTCAGAACCTATTATAAGCTTCCTGCAAGTGAGAAGGTCTCCATCATATTGATCATCGTTGAGAAGAGGGAAAGGTTCAGGAGAAGGCTGAAAAACCAAAGAATAGAGAGGCCTTTCTTCCGCGCTTTCTCCATCCTTTTCAACTTCACTCTAACATCTTGCCCTTTCTTCGCAAATCTCCGCTCAATCCCTCTGTTTTTCAGAGAAAGATTGGAAGGTGTCCCGCTGAAGGATCCGCTAGAGCCTCGATTATAGCTTGATCCGGAAAAGGGCCCCTCATTTTTTTAAATCCAGAAGAAACGAGGCGTTGTAAGGTTGTCCAGATCTTTGAGCGAGAGGAAGAAGGAGATGCGCCCCCTTCCTCTGTTTTTCATCCGTCTCAAGATGGGAGCTCCTAAAGGCTGGCCCTTGAATGAAAAGATGGTGCTTAGTTGAAACGCCATTTCAACTGAACCAGGAAGTCGCTCCCAGAGGGATCAGGTAGCTAATTCGATGGAACCTTTGCACTAGGGATTTCTAGAAACTTTTTGGGTGAAAAGAGTGCTAGAGACGAGAAGATCCGCCAAAATACTTGAAGAAGCAGATTATAGCCGGGAAAGCAGTTTTTCAGGAAGAGAATCGAGGATTTACCTAGGACAATATGGAGATGCTTCGCAGGGAACAGATGGTTAATTTATCCTCAACTCCAGAGGGCAAGATTTTAACTAATCTGAAGCGTGTTGATCTGGTTTAAATGATGATCCAACAGGCGCTCGGTCTCATAGCTTCGCTTGCTGTAGTCTTTACATTGGTCCTCAAGAGGAAGGGAATAGGCAAAGCGCTATTAATTGGCTCATTCATCCTTGGGATCTCCACATTAGGGCCTCACGGGTTGACAAAGTCCTTCGTTCAAGCAATCTTGGATGAAAGAACGTCCCAGCTAACGGCAGCGATTGCATCAATTTCTTTGCTCGGTGCTACTTACAAGGTGACAGGGCTCCTAGATGACCTCTCCAATGGACTGAGAAAGGCGATTCCAAGCGATTTTTTTGTAATGGAATTCATTCCAGCAATTTTTGGCCTCCTTCCAGTTTTAGGAGGCGCTCTTATGTCAGCGCCAGTCATAGATGTGGTAGGAAACGATGTTGGGCTCGATCCAGAGGAAAAGACCTTCATAAACCTTTGGTTTAGGCACGTGGTCTTCCTCATATACCCAGTTGGACCCTCTCTTCTCCTCGCTGCTTACCTAGCTGGTTTGGAGGTTAGATCTCTTTTAATTGCCCAGCTTCCAGTATTTCTAGCATCTTTACTCGCTGGTCAAGTCGTTTGGTTGTCAAAAGGGCGTAGAAAAATTGAAGTCAGTCCAAAAGGGAGTTTCTCCGGAAAGAAGTTGTTTATCGCCTTGTTTCCAATAATTTTGGTTGCTATATTTGGCGTTCTAGGAAGATGGCTCGTGACCTTTGGAGTATTGATTGCACTTGCTTTCTTGTGGGTTGTTGGAAAGCTCAGATCTGAAGAGCTTAAAGAGTCCCTCAAACAAGCGAGCATCGCTGAAATGATCTTAATAGGAATCAGCGTAATGACTTACAGGTCAGTAATCGAGGCTTCAGGCGTAGCCAAATATCTGGCAGGACTCATAGGAGGAAAAGGAATTCCTGAAATCCTAGTTTTGATCCTAATCCCATGCTTACTTGGTTTCACTCTCGGAGTACCGAGCGGAACCGTCGCCCTCTCAGTTTCAATAATATCGAGCTTCATAAGCTTGGGCCCATTTGAAACTGGGCTTGTGTTGACTTGCTCCATATTGGGGTATGTTATATCTCCCCTTCACGCCTGCTACACATTAACTGCTGAATACTTCAGGGCAAACATGCTTCGGGCCTACAAGTATCTATTACCCGTTTCTCTAATTACAATAGCTTCTGGAGCGCTCTTAACCCTTGTCCTCGGCTCTTGAGGTTTTAATCTGACTTAAGCTAGTGCGGAGAAAACTATTTTCCAGGTGCTGAGAGGAGGAATAACATTGAGTAGCTCATTGTTGAAATTAAAAGACCTGCTGTTGCATGAGAAGGGATTTCGCTCGATTTTAACGTGTCATAGATCTCTCCTAGTTAGACATTGATTATGAGCTTAGACAGGATCCATTTAACAGACATCCAACAACCTTTTCCCGCAGAGCCTTTCAGGACGATAGAGCTGATGAGCCGCGCAGAATTTGACTCCTCCCAGCATCTTTGACTTATTCCAGTTCTGGCGCTTTGCACCTTCTTTAGCTGGCATTTAACATTAAATGTAGCTCAAAACAAACTTCCTTGTGTTTCTCGACGTGCCTTACCTTCATAGAATCGATTGATGAGAAGCCCAACTTTTCCATGTCATCTTTCTTAGGTCAAGGGCTTCGATGGCCCTTTAGAGCAATTGTAGCAAAACCAGAAGGATTTTTCACGTTGCTAATCATCCTGCTCATCAATAGCTTCCCAAATCCCCTGCCTCTTACCCTTTCAAGAACCTAGGTGCAGTTCATAACTGCTAATCCTTCTCCGAATATCGGATACCTCGAAACTATGGAAGCTAGATTCTTCGTACTCCTTGCGCTCAGCTAGATCAGCGAAATTCTGTCCCTAGAACGCAAGAATCTTCCAAAAAATTATTCGTGCTCCATGTCCCTTTTTAGTGCTTTAAGTATCCTTCTTGTCGTTTCCTTAACAAGCTTCTCTGCAAACTCCTTAGATGCAAGTCTTGGATCACCAATTCCTCCAGTTGGATACC
>JAVCBX010000106.1:0-9271 GCA_037917635.1 Thermoproteota archaeon
CGGACACCCTTGCTCGCTGATCGAGTAAAAGATAAAATCCCTACGTCTCGATCCAAACTCAATGCTGGGAAGTATATCCTACAAAAGAGAAAGAGATCAAAAGAAGCAAGGCATGGGATTAAGGACCATTAATAGCGCTAGTCTAAGAAGGGCCTTAGGAAGAGGGATCAAAACTTAAGCTGTGGACTTTAAGGAAAATTGAACTTCTACAAACATTCTTCTAGTGAGCGAAATTAAGCTCGTAGGAAAATAGATCGAATAAAAGCAACTTCTTCTAAACCCAAATAATTGGTGCTCTAACGTAAGGGTTAAATGAAAGTAGATTGAACTAACTCAATTGAAGAGGGCTTTGAAAAAGGTTTATCAATTAGGTTAGGGGGAGATCTTTTGAAAACGCTTAGAGAACTTAAGATCGGCAGATATCCTCCTGCTGTTGTAGTAAGACCTGAAACAAACTTACTAGAGGTCATGTTACAAATGAACGAGAAGAAGGTAAGGCACGCAATTGTAGCTGATGAAGAGGGAAGGCTTGAGGGGGTTGTTTCGGCGAAGTACCTCATTAACTTTATGGGAGGAGGGGATAAGTTCGAAAGAGTGGTTAAGGAATATGGAGAGGATTTGTACAGGGCATTGAATGAGGAAAAGGCAAGCTCCTTAATGTTTCCATATCCATGGTGTTCGCTTGATGATACGCTCGTGGAAGTCGTTGATCTTATGATGGAGAGAGACATAGGCGCTCTACCAGTTGTTGATCAGAACAGAAAAGTGGTTGGCGTCATATCTGAAAAGCACCTCATGGCACTTTTCTCAGACATAGAAACACATGTGAGAGTTGGAGAGATAATGACTCCATGCCTGATAACTCTTCCGCCTCAAGCTTCTGTTCTCGAGGGTCAGAGGGTAATGATATCCAACGACATCAGAAGGTTGGTGCTCAAAACAGCGACAGGACTTAAGGGAATCCTGACGATAATGGATCTAATTTCCTTTTACTCGAAGGAGAAAACTCTTGAGATGTTGAAGCAGAAAAGAGTTGAGGAAGTACATGCAACGCCTCTCCAAGCCCTTGAGCCTAAAGAAGTTGTGTGCGTTGACCCGCTTGAGGACTTGGGAAGGGCGATCTCAATCATGAGAAAGCACCGAATAGGCCATCTTATAGTGGGAGATGGTAAAGGAATAATAACGGAGAGGGATTTCTTGTTAAAACTTCCAAAAGTCGTAGGAGTTGACGTTTTCGTAGACGATGTTCGAAAGCTTATCTCTGCAGGGAGGATCTTCTTCTACTAACAGGCCTAAGAAGGGCTGAAGTTTTAAGACCTCTCTGTTTCATGCTATTACAATATCTAAAGGAGAAATTCTTTGGATCTGACCACATTTTGGAGTTGTCTGTTCTCTTAAAATTTAATTAATCCATAAAGAAGAGAGCTTCACAAGGATGAGGAAAGTAGCAATTGTAGGAGTTGGTCAAACCAAGTTCGGAAAGAGAAGGGATGCGAGACTTTCGGAGTTGGCTTTAGATGCCGTAAAAGAAGCTATAATTGGTTCTAACGTGGATAAAAGGGAAATAAAATTTCTATCAGTCGGAAATTTCGGAATAAGTTCGGAGGACATATCTCCAGCCTCAATACTTGCCGAACGAATTGGGCTTAGGGGAATTACGCTAATAAGATGCGAGGCGGCGTGTGCAAGCGGAGGTGCTGCCTTTTACGCTGCTTGGATGGCCGTTTCCTCAGGGTACTTCGACCTGGCTCTAGCCTTGGGAGTAGAGAAGATGACAGAGGTTGAGACACCAGCCATGATCGAAATTTTGGGAAGAGCTGGCTCCTACTTCTGGGAGTTCCATCAGTTCGGAATGACATTTCCAGCCTACTACGCTTTATTGGCAACAGCTCACATGAAGAGGTTTGGAACGACTGAAGAAGACCTTGCACTAGTCGCCGTTAAAAACCACAAATACGGAGCTAGAAATCCAAAAGCTCACTTTCAGACGGAAATAACTGTTGAGGAAGTTCTTTCATCTAGAATGATCGCTTGGCCGCTCAAGCTGTATGACTGCTGTCCAATAAGCGATGGAGCAGCAGCCGTGATTCTTGCTTCTGAGAAGAAGGTCGGGGAGCTTGGAGTAGAGGATCCAATATGGGTTAAGGGGATTGGGATCTCCTCCGACACATCAACCATTAGCAACAGGTCCAATTTCATAGAGATCAGATCGAGCAGGGAGGCGGCAACTAAAGCCTATAAGATGGCTAGAGTTAAAGCCAAGGATATAGAGGTTGCGGAAGTACACGATTGCTTTACCATAGCTGAGATCCTAGCATATGAGGATTTGGGCTTTTGTAGAAAGGGAGAAGGGCCCAAGATGATAAGAGAGGGGGAGACTGAGATAGGAGGAAGGATTCCAGTTAACTTAGATGGAGGCCTCAAAGCAAAGGGACATCCTTTAGGAGCCACTGGCATATCGATGATAGTCGAGCTGACTAGACAGTTGAGGGAAGAAGTTGAACCTGGAAGACAGGCTCCCTTGAGGAAATACCTTGCCTTAGCCCACAACATCGGGGGAACGGGTCAGTACTGCTACGTCACGATATTAGGGAGGTGAACGGATGAGCGAGCCCTTCATCCTATCTAAGCCTCTAAATCTAATTTATAGGATTCCAATATTTAGGATTCAAGAGTTTTGGAAGGCCCTTAGGCAGGGAAAGGTGCTTGTTACTAAGTGCAAAAACTGCGGTTCTCTAATGTTTCCTCCATCTTCTGACTGTCCTCAATGCCTTTCAGAAGTTGAGTGGGTTGAACTTAGCGGCGAAGGAGTCGTCGAGACGTATACGAGGATAACTGTTGCTCCGGCCAGCTTCTCGGACGAGGCTCCCTACACTGTGATCGTGGCAAGGATGAAGGAAGGAGTGAAGGTTCTGGCATGGTTTGAGGGTGGAGAGGTCTCCATTGGGATGAAAGTTAGGCTTTTAGCGAAGGAGGAACATGGATCACTTACATACAGATTTGTTCCTGCTGATGGGTGATTGAATGGAAGAGGAAGTTAGGAACGTTGCTGTTATTGGAGCAGGGGTTATGGGTCATGGAATAGCCCAAATCTTCGCGATGTCCGGCTATAATGTTTACCTAGTGGACATAAGTGAAGATATACTTAAAATAGCCTTTGAAAAAGTTAGGTGGAGCTTAAACAAGCTTGCAGAGAGAGGGAAAATAGAAAAAGAGGATGTTAATGCTTGCGTCTCAAGGATAAAGCCAACAACAAGGTACGAAGATCTTGCTGAAGTTGAATTTGCTGTAGAGGCTGTTCCAGAGAAAATTGAGCTTAAAAAGGCCGTTTTTAAGAAATTGGACGAAATTACACCAGAAAACGCAATTCTAACATCGAATACCTCAAGCCTTAGCATAACGGACATCTCAAAAGCTACAAAAAGGCCGGAAAAAGTGGCTGGAATGCACTTCTTCAACCCCCCCCAGCTTATGGCATTGGTGGAGGTCGTGAAAGGGGATCATACCAGTGACGAAACTATTAAGGAAGTTATGAATCTCGCAAAGAAGCTTGGAAAGACCCCAGTTCTCGTGAAGAAGGATAGAAGAGGTTTCATAGTTAACAGGGTGCTTGGATCCCTTTTCTGCAAGGCGTTCTGGGACGTTTATCAGGGAAGGGCAAAAAAGGAGGAGATAGACGCCTCAGCAAGGTATCAAGCCCGTCTTCCAATGGGTCCATTTGAGCTTGCTGACTACATAGGTCTAGATGTCTTAGCAGAGATAATGAAAGTGCTATCAGAAGCTTATGAAGGGAGGATGAGGTATTGTCCTATTATAGACGAATTTGTTGAGAAGGGAAGGCTTGGAAGGAAGGTTGGAGAGGGATTTTACGATTGGAGCGAGGGCAGACCAAGTTTACCAGAGGGGCTTAAAGGAAAGTATGACGCCCTTGAACTGTTGCTCGTTGCCACGAATGAGGCGGCTTGGATAGTCATGGAAGATGTGGCAGAGGTTAAAGACGTTGACATGGCGATGAAGCTAGGTGCTGGATGGCCAAAAGGTCCTCTGGAATTTGCAGATGAACTTGGAATAGATGAGATTGTTATGAGGCTTGAATCCCTATACTCAACGTTAAAGGATAAGATCTACAAGCCATGTCCCCTTTTAAAGGAATACATCGATAAGGGATGGCTAGGAAAGCGAGTTGGGAGAGGGTTCCATGAGTACTAGTTATGAGACGATTAGATTGGAGAAGAAGAGAGGGATCCTCTGGATCTACCTTAACAGGCCCGAAAAACTGAACTCATTTAACATGAAGATGCTTGAGGAACTTTCAGATGCGATAAAAGGGGTCGAAAAGGATAAGGATGTAAGGTGCGTGGTGATAACTGGGGAAGGGGAAAAGGCATTTTGCGCAGGAGCCGATCTTAAAATTTTATCTACTTTGGACCCGAAAGGGGCTTGGAAGTTCTCCGAAATTGGTCAGGAACTGATGAGGAGAATAGAAAACCTCCCTGTTCCGGTTATAGCTGCTATAAACGGATACGCTCTAGGTGGAGGTTTTGAGCTTGCTTTGGCATGCGACTTCAGGATAGCCTCTGAAGATGTCCAGCTTGGAAGCCCTGAGGTCAAGCTTGGCATAATTCCAGGCTGGGGGGCGACTCAAAGGTTGAGCAGAATCGTGGGGCTTTCGAGGGCAATGGAGCTAATTATGCTTGGGGATCGAATTAATGCTGAAAGGGCTCTAAAAATGGGCATAGTCCATAAAGTAGTTCCAAAAGATAAGCTAAAGGAAGAAGTCATGTTCTTTGCAGAAATTCTTTCTAAGGGACCACCGATCGCTCAAAGCCTGATAAAACGCGTTCTTAGAATAGGCTCAGGGCTTCCACTCGAGGAAGGGCTAGAACTTGAGAAGCAAGCTTTTAGCATTGTTTTCTCAACGGAAGATGCAAAAGAAGGGATAACAGCCTTCCTATCAAAGAGGAAGCCCGAGTTTAAGGGAAAGTAGATTTAGAATATTTCATTAACAAGCTTCTCTTACATTAAAACGCGCCTTTGCTAGAGTTAGGTTCAAATATAGCGGATAAATTCTCGGGCCTAAAACGAAGGATTATCAAACATTCAAATGCCCTCAAGAAACACTCCAGTCAAAATTAACCTTCCTCAGGCCATTTCAATCTTTGAAAGAAGCTGGTCCACCGGACTACTGTTTAGGAATAGCCCAAGCCTTTCAGGATCAATTCCAAGCGCCAAGCCTAAGAGCTGGGGATAATATAGGACAGGGATCCTTCTTGAGATACCAGTTTGCTTGCCAATAGCGCCCTGTCTCTTGTCAAACACCACATGACAAGAGGGACAAACAGTTACTAGGCCGTCCAAATCCATTTCAGCCAAAAATTTGAGCTTAGTTCCTGCAAAACTGAAGGTCCCCTCTGGCTTTATCATGAGGAGACCTGCTCCGCAGCAATCAAGCTTTTCTGGATATTCCACAGCCTCAGCTCCCGTTGCCCTGATCAGTTCATCGAGCTTCCTTGGATCCTCTGGATCATCCGCCTGAAGGACCTTACTGGGCCTTATCAGGTGACATCCTGGATGAGATGCTAACCTTAGGCCTCCAAAATCTTTCTTCACCTTCTTCCGAAGGTTTTCAACTCCAAGATCATCGTGCAAAACCTGAATTAAGTGTTTAATGGAGCTGCTCCCCTTAAACTCCAGATCTTCAACGGAAAGGACTTCATTAACCCAATTTCTAAGTCTCTCGTCTTTGAGATAGTGCTTTGCTTCCTTAAGAGATTCGAAGCAACCACTACAAAGGCAAAGGACGTCAAGTCCCTCTTTCTCAGCCAGCGATATGTTTCTCGCCGAGAGGTAAAGCCAAAGCCTTGTGTTTAAGCTTTTAATTGGACTTCCACAACAACTCTCCCCTTCCAAGTCAATTAACTCAATTTTAAGCTCCTTCATGACCTCTCTGGTTGACATCTCATAAGCGTACTCCTCGTTGGCTATCATGCAACCAAGGTACAGGGCATACCTCATAACTCTCACCTACTCCTCAAAAGCAGCCAAAAGGGCCTCTCTAAACGAGTTGATGTCCTTTGGACCCTTCTTAGGCTTTAAACCCAGCTCCTCTCTGGTGAAAGTCTTCTTAAGGGTTCTTGAGAAGGCCTCCATTGGGGGGTGAATGTACCCGATCTCCATGATGGAGTTCAGGGCAGAGTTTAGGTCTTCTGGAACTCCAACCCCCCTCTCTGCGGCGAGGTTCCTCAAAGCTATTATCAAGTCAGATGGAGCTACCTCCTGAGGGCACCTTTCCTTGCACTTTAAGCACAGTGCACACCTCCAAATGACATCTGAATCTATCAACTCTTCAGCGAGTCCTTCTCTAACAATGCAAACTATGTTATGAGGGTAAAGTTCTAAGAACTCGGCTGATGGACACCCGCTAGTACACTTTGAACATTCAAAACAAGTATTAGGGTTTTGTTCGCCTATTTTCTTCGCTATTTCCTTAATTGAAGCCCAGTTTGCCCTTTTTGAAGTCATCAAATCCAACAAGCTGCCTGACACCTTGACGCCACCTCGCCTCCACCGATCCAATTGGATTGAAGATATAAAGGATGGAAGTTTACGTTGTTATGGGCTCAGACCTCCTCAAGGTTAATCGAAGGCCATTATTTGTTTAATTTTTCCATTGCAGGAGGATGATTAACCATAAAAGGATCCACATTGGAGGAGACAAGCATGCTTGATGAGGTCGTTGCAGTTATAGGAGGAGGGATTGCTGGTATAGAATCCTCCCTCGTCCTCTCAAAACATATATCCAAGGTTTACCTGCTAGAAAGGGTCCCCACTTTGGGAGGAAATCTCATTTACCTTAGCAAAGTATTTCCAACACTAGATTCATCGTCTAAAATACTTGAGAGGAAGTTCGAGGAACTTGAAGCATCGGAGAACGTGCAAGTGTTGACGAAGGTGGAGATAAAGTCGGTAATTAAAGAGGAGGATGGCTTTGAGATTAAAGCTCTGGTAAGACCTAGGTACGTTGAGACAAACAAGTGCGATCTATGCGGAGCATGCTCGGATGCATGTCCAGTTGAGTACGACAGGGAACACGAGCTGGGGATTGGGAAAAGGAGAGCCATAGATGTCCCTTCTAAGGTCCCATTCCCAAGGTCATATGAGATAGAGGAGGAGAGGTGCATCCAGTTTAAAGGGGAGGAGTGCAAGGCTTGCGTGGAAGCGTGTCCAAAAGGGGCTGTAAACCTCGAAGAGGAGGCAAGGAATCTCGTTTTGAGGGCAAAAGCCTTGATTATAGCTACTGGCATGGAGCTGTTCGATCTATCTAAGGTTAAGGAGCTCGGCTATGGAAGATACAGGGATGTGATAAACAGCCTAGAGCTTGAGAGGCTCTTAGATGAAGAAGGTCCAACAAAGGGCGAGCTAATAAGGCCCTCAGATAGAAAAAGGCCCGGATCTGTTGCATTTGTTCTGTGCGCTGGGTCGAGGGATAGGAGGTTCTTGAGGCACTGCTGCAACGTTGGGTGCATGACGGCCTTGAAACAGGCTTACGAAATAAAAGAACTATATGGGGATGATGTTGAGGTCTTCTTTTGTTACAACGATGTCAGGGCAAACGGAAGGTTTCACGAGGAATTTTATCAAATGGTTAGGGATCGTGGATTAATCATGCTTCGAGGTCTGCCCTCTGAAATAAGGAAAAGGGATGGAAAATTGATTTTAAGAGTATTTGACGTTGCCACCTGGAAATTAGAGGAACTTAGCGTTGATCTCGTCGTTTTAATTCCAGGGTTAGTTTCAGCAAGCTCTCTGAGAATAGATGAGATGATAGGAGCCGATTTAGATGAAGATACCTTCTTTAAAACAAGAGACAAACTGTTGAACGTTGAAGAATCCGTTCTAAAGGGAGTTTTTTTGGCAGGGTGCTCAGCTGGCCCAATGAACATTGTCAATTGCGTTGCTCACGCTAGGGCCGCTGCGGCAAAGGTGCTTAATTATCTGAGCTCGGGCGAAAAAGTTAACTACAAGGCTTATCGTATTCAAGCTGTCGAGTGAGAGAGTGGTATGAGGGGAGCGTAAAATTCAGTGCCGTCAGAGCTTTCCGCCATTTGGTTAAATTATATAACTGAAGACCCTCAAACTCGAACTGTGCTGAGGATAATCGTTTGTGCCAAGTACTCCTTAGATGTGAGCGAGCTTAGGTTTGATCCTTCGACTGGAGAGCCTATAACCGCAGGAGCGAAAATGAAGCTCGGAGATGTGGATAAAAGAGCTATAGAAGAGGCTATAAGGCTGAAAGAGAAGCATGGAGGGAAGGTCACAGTCCTAACGGTTGGTTCAGAGGGCGCTAAGATGGGCCTAAGGGAAGCCTTGGCGATGGGTGCTGACGAAGCATACCTGCTCGCAGATCCTCTCTTCGAGGAGATTGATACGCTAGTTACTTCACTTGTCTTGAAGGCAGCCATCGAAAGGCTTGAAGGGTTCGACATCATAATCTGTGGGGAGGCGACCACTGACGGGTACTCTTCCTTGGTAGGACCTAGATTGGCTGGATTGCTAGGAATTCCCCAAGTAGCTTATGTCAAGAGAATCTTAGAGGTGAGAGAAGGTTCCATCTTGGTTGAGAGGGACCTAGAAGATGGGTATGAAGTCGTAGAAACGAAGTTACCAGCTCTTCTCACCGTAACTAGGGAAATAAACGAGCCTAGAATTCCTCCCCTCCCAGCTATAATGAGGGCTTCTAGGAAGCCTCTAAAAATTCTAAAAGCATCAGAACTAGGAATTTCGAGCAATTTGCTTGGCAAGGAAGGTTCAGCCGTTCAAATTCTAGAGGTAAAGGCCCCAGAAATAAAGAGAAAGAGGATAGTTTTCGGGGAAATACCAGTAAGCGAGGCAGCTAGAAAGCTGGTCGAAGCTTTAATGAGGGAAGGGGTTCTGGGTGGCTGAAGGAGAGATTTGGGTCTACTCTGAGGATAAAAACGTTTGTCTGGAACTTTTAACAGCTGGGAAGGGGCTATCTGAGAAGTTGAATGTTCCTCTAGCCTCCATCGTTTTGGGGAGAGACGTAAAAAACCTTGCAGAGGAAATCTCAAGGCATGGGCCGAAGAAGGTTTATGTTGTAGACGACTCTGCCATGGAAAGGTTCGATCCAGCATTATATGCAGTTGCTTTGGAAAAGATGGCGAAGCAGGAGAGGCCAAAGGCCATTCTCATGGGGGCAACTAAGAGGGGGAAGGAGCTGGCTGGTAGGTTAGCTGCTCTGCTCAACGTAGGG
>JAVCBX010000186.1:0-9150 GCA_037917635.1 Thermoproteota archaeon
TTCCTGATCCGTCCATTAACCGTACCCTGGGCCCGCAGGAGGGGCAGCATATCCCTTGAGCATCAAATCTCCTAACGTTATCTTCATCGTAATACTCAGACTTGCAATCTTCGCAGAGAGGGAAGTCTCTCATCGTGGTGTTCTCCCTGTCATAAGGAATCCTCTCGATTAACGAGAACCTTGGCCCGCACCATGCGCAGCTATTGAATTCATAACGAAACCTCCTATCGCTTGGATTCTTTATCTCTTCTAGGCAATAATCGCATATTCCAATGTCAGGAGGGATCATGGAAGGCCTTACTCTCGATTTTCCGCTCTTCAGAATTGAAAAGCTACTTAAGCCCAAGAAAGGTCCTTCCTCTATTCTCATTTCCTCTATAATCGCTGGAGGAGGCTTTTCCCTTTTGAGAAGCTCTAAAAATAACCTTACTTCCTCCTCGGTTCCCTCAATATGTATCTCAACCTCGCTTCCTCCCATGTTTCTGACAGTCCCCTTTACCCCCGATTTCCTCGCTATTCTGTGGACGAAAGGCCTAAAGCCAACCCCCTGAACTATCCCTGAAACGTATATGTTTAAGGATTTGAGCCCAGCTTTAGCCCCTGTCAAACCCCATCTCCTCCAAAAGCTCACTAATAAGTTCGTAGCCACCATGCCTTGCCCATACGTTGCATGTCCCCTCCATGCTCACCATGCAGGGACCTAGCGGATGAGATATCGTACAGCTCTTGTTGAAGTGAGGACACTCTGTTGGGATCGCAAGGCCAAGAGTTATCTCCGCACACTTGCAGCCCTGAGGTAGGTCATCTATCTGCTTTCTTTGGTCAAGGTTCAAGGAGTACACTTTTTCTGCATCGTAAGAGGAATATTCATCCTTAAGACTTAAACCACTATTCTTAAGCACACCTATCCCCCTCCAATATGCATCGACGACTGAAAAAGCCCTTTTCACGTAGCCCCAAGCCTTTAAGTTTCCATTCCAAGCTACTACCCTCTTGTACTCGTTGACCAGCGAAGCCCTACCTTCTTTGATCTGCCTTAATATCTCTAGAACGGCAAGAACGTAATCCAAGGGTTCAAATCCAGCTACAACGACCGGAATTCCATACTGATCTGCCAAGTAACTCCATGACTTCGCTCCAATGATCGATGAAACGTGACCAGGAGCTATCACACCTTTTAGAGGTATTCCCCTATCTTCGTGCAACATCATCGCATGATTTAGGCCGGGGGCTGTTAGCCTGTAAGCAGAGAGAAGGAGCAGTCCCTCAGGAACTTTTTCCCTAACTATCATGTTTGCCGTGGTCGGAACAGTCGTCTCAAAGCCTACTCCTAAGAAAACTGACTCCTTACCATCGAAAGACCTAACAGCATCGCTAAAACCATAGACGATCCTTACGTCACAATCAAAGTAGCTCTTTGCCAAGGAAAGGCTGTATTTGCTGCCCGGAACTCTGTAGAGATCTCCATAGGTGTAAATTCTTACCCCTTCTCCAGCAAGTTTAATGGCAGAATCTATCACCGAGGCAGGAGTCACGCATACGGGACACCCCGGTCCAGCAATTAGTTGCAGACCTCTAGGCATCAGGTTTCTGAGGCCAAACCTTGTAACAGTATCTTCATGAGTTCCGCAGACGTGCATTATCTTGATTACTCCGTTGTGACGTTCAAGAAGCTCCTTTGAGAGCCTTGCTATCGCCTTTAGTGCCCTCACTCCAAGTCCTTTCATGCCCCTGTATTCCCTTTCGATTAGTTCCATTGGACTTGACATCGGTTAGCTAGAGACTCCTAACTATTTATTAATTGATCGAAAGGAAATCTAAGGATCGAAATTGAAGATAACGCTTGCTCATGGATCTGGAGGAAAGGAGATGCTTGAACTCATCGAGAAGAGAATAGCTCCAGTCTTCTCCTTAACAAGAGTTTTAGACGGAATAGGCCTTCCTGACATGGAGGATGGCTCAACGATACCGCTTGAAGGGGGAAAGGAGGTCGTCATATCCATTGATAGCTACACGGTTAAGCCTCTATTCTTCCCAGGCGGGAACATTGGAACCCTTGCAGTTTGTGGTGCCATAAACGATGTAGCTGTAATGGGAGCTGTTCCTCTCGCTATCTTAGATGCAATAGTTGTGGAGGAGGGATTTGAGATCGAGAAACTTCAGGAGATCTTGGAGTCGATGGAAAGCGTGCTTAAAGAGGAGGGAGTTGCCTTAATAGGAGGTGATTTCAAGGTAGTCCCTAAGGGCGAGCTGGATGGAGTCATAATAAGTACCGTCTCAATTGGGGTGGTTGAGAGGAAGAACCTGCTCAAAGCAGATCGAATAAAGCCGGGGGACAAGATAATAGTTTCTGGAACGGTAGGAGATCATGGAGCAACAATATTGGCCGCCCAAGAGGGGATAGATGTAGTTGGAGGTCTTAAGAGCGATGTAGCCCCGGTTACAAAGGTGATTAGAAGAGCCCTCGAGGTCGGGGGCGTAAAGGCTGCTAAGGATCCAACAAGGGGAGGGCTCGCAGCCACTTTAAACGACTTCGCAGAGGCAAGCAGATTGACAATACTGGTGGAAGAGGAAAGGATACCAATAAAGGAGGAGGTTTCTAGCTTTTGCGAAATGCTTGGCGTGGATCCCCTATCACTTGCAAACGAGGGAATGGTAGCCATGGCCGTAGATCAGGAAAAGGCAGATTTGATATTAGATGCTATAAAGGACCTTGGAGCTAGGGAAGCTTCTGTAATAGGAGAAGCCAAGAAAGGGAGGCCGGGATTTGTTCTTCTAAAAACAGTTACTGGAGGGGTCCGTCTCTTAGAAAGACCGGTTGGAGAGATAGTTCCTAGGATATGTTAAAGTTCCTTCTCAAGCCTCCTTATAAGCTCATCCCAGAGTTCTAAGGTTTCCTTTGCTTCTTCGGGGCTAAGTTTTGAGATCATCGCTCCAGCGTGAACTATTACGTAATCTCCTGGTTTGACGTCTACTAACGACGCATCGACCTCCTTTCTGATACCCCCGAGCTCGACAACTCCCACATCTCCTCTAACTTCTAAGACCTTGGCTGGTATCCCTAGGCACAACTCCCTTCACATCATCCTCAATTGCATTAAAATTGTTTAGAGGCGTTAAATAAGGCCCTGCCATGACCCTTAAAAGAACTTTGTAAACTCTTTTATCCTGTAAAAGCCCTCAATATGAGGTTTGAGGGGAAGGAAAAGGGTGCTTATAGCGGGAGTAGGAGATTTGCTTAGAAGAGATGACGGATTTGGACCGTCGGTTATCAGGGCTTTAGAGAGAATTAACCTGCCAGAAAATGTCGTGATCAGAGACTATGGAACTAGGGGTTTTGATCTCATCTTTGACCTTCAAGAGTTCGATGAAGTCATATTCTTGGACGCCATGGACTTCGATGGAAAGCCGGGTGAGATAAAAGTGATAGAAGCAAGACCGAAGAGAATTAGCGATGAAGAGATGGTAAGGTCGATAAATCTGAGTTTGCATGAGATAGACTTGGAAAAGGTGATAGACATAGCTAGCTCCCTAAACATCTTGCCAAAAGGAGTTACGATCATAGGATGTAAGCCGAAGGACCTTTCCTTTGGAATTGGACTATCAGAAGAGGTGAAGTCCTCAGTGAATCTTGCTGTTAAGGTGATTCTAGAAAAATTAAGAAGGGAATTAGAGGTTAATGTAAGGCAGTATCTCTTTCTTTGAAGTCATCTCATTTCCTTTGTAGACATGTATTGAGCAAGCAAGGCACGGATCAAAGCTTCTAATGGCTCTTACAACGTCTATTCCGTCGAGTTCCTCACCTTCCTCCGTTATCGGAGTATCAATTATCGCCTCCTCATAGGGCCCAGGCTCACCTCCTGGTCCTCGTGGCGATTCGTTCCAAGTCGAAGGTGTTATAACCTGATATCTGTAAATCTTTCCTCTCTTCATGATGCACCAATGCCCCAAAGCGCCTCTCATAGCTTCTATAAGACCAACGCCTATTCCTTCACTTGGCCTCTTATATTCAGTCCAGATCTTAGTTTCTCCTCTCTTTATCATGTCTAAAGCTTTTAAGAGCATGTCATATGCAACGTATGCGGAATATGCATGATAATAAGCCCTTGCTCTTATCCTTTCTATGGCATTAACTGCCCTCGGAACCTTCCACTCGAAGGTCATCTCATCCGAAACCCTAAAGCCTGCAACGGTTGCCTTGGGAAGCGTGAATTTCAAGCTATTCCCAGTTGATTCTTCTACCTTCTTTCCCTTAGCCGTAGTCCACATCCTTGAGAGAGGGCCTGCTTCAACGACATGCATCTTTCCATCAACCCTTTTCTTCCAGTCTTCCCATCTAGGAGCAGTCCCCCAAGAATACTTTCCATTCCAGTCTCTTGGCCTTCCCGGAGCTGGTTTCGTATCCTTATTCCAAGGATGCCAGACCGACAGCTCGCTTACCAGCGGATGAGCTCTCGTGTGCTCCCACTCCTCGTAGTAAGAATGTGCCACAAACTCCCTAACACCGAGGTTTATCTCAGCCAAGTCCGTGGTTATCAAATCTCCTTTTATGACGACGCCAGGAGTCACCTTTCTCTTCTCGCCCCATTTAGAGAGGTCTTCGTATTTTCCAGTGTAGGCATATGGATCATCGTAGGAACCATAGCTTATTAGGTTAGCCTCCCTTCTGCCCACATCCTCATATCCTATCTCGATCAAGAAGTTGAGCAGATCATCAAACGCGCTAACAAATTCCTTTGTGAAAGCGATATGTTGTGATAGCATTGCAGAGAACATTTCAATGTCCGATGCCGTAACAGTCTTAGCGACTCCCCCTGGCACGAAGGAGTTGACATGGGGATGCTTACCTCCGAAGAGAGAGGCCATTTTTCTCCCCATCTTAGCAAGCTGTAAGCACCTAAGCCAGAGGGTTCCCTTTAATGGAGTTAAGGCTCTCATTATGTCCGCTATAGTCCCATATCCATGCAAATCTCTGTTTTCTGCCTCAGCATCCTTGGCCTTATCCCACCAACTTGGATTCAATTTTTTAACAATTGGTTCGCTATAATCCGGCCCTTCAAGGATCCCGCATCCCAGTAAAGCGTCATATAGCTGTTCAGATATGTGAATGAGGTTTCTTATTATCACTCCAAAGGGAGGAGGCGAGACGTTGTAAGTCATGTCAATACATTGAACGGATGCCATTCCGTGTGGGGTAGGGCAGACGCCGCAGATCCTTTGGGTTATCCAGATGGCATCAGCTGGCTCCCTTCCCTTCAATATTATCTCAAATCCCCTGAACATCACCGCATATGAGTGCGCATCAACGTACTTTCTCTTTTCCAAATCACCAACCGCATGAATACCAAGGTGTCCCTCTATCCTTGTCAGGGGCTCGATATAGATCTCCTTACTCATGATCAGATCACCCTCGGCTTTAACCTATGAAGAAGCGCATATATCTTGCCCTTTATGTCCTTAAAGGCCTCAACAGCAAACACCATTGGAGGAGCTTTTCTGAAGAACGGTGAAAATGGAGGATCAGGGAACTCTGGTTCAGTACAGCCTATGCAAATTGATCCTATAGTTGGACATCCTCCCACTCCCTCAACGAATCCCCTTCTCGGAATGTCGCAGTGAGATATCGGTCCCTTGCAACCTAAAAGACCCATGCAATATGGCTCACCAAACTTCTCAGAGTACTCTCCTTCAGCAAACGTTCCTGCTCTTGGGCAGTTTTCATGAGCGGTTCTTCCAAATATGAACTTGGGCCTGTGATGCTCATCAAGCTCCGGAGGAGGTAAGAGGCCCCTAGCTGTCAGGACTAGATGAGTAAGGGTTTCTGCTACATGCTCTCCCTGTGCTGGGCAGCCTGGAACGCAAACCACTGGAAGTCCCAGCTTGCTCTTCCAGTTCTTACTAAGGAACTCGAGCAACCCCCTTGCTCCTGTTGGATTCGGAGCTCCATGGGGTATTCCTCCATAGCAGGCGCAAGTTCCGACCGCAACGGCTGCAGCAGCCAAAGGAGATAGCTTCTCTATCCAATAGTTTATCGTCACTGGCTTTCCCTCATCCTCTCCGACTAAACACCAAAAACCGCCCGTCCTCTTCGCCAATTCTTCATCGGGAACTGCGCCTTCTAACACTAAGACGAACGGATCCAGCTCTCCTCTTGCAGCAGATCTTAATACATCGATCGCTTTCTCCCCGTGTGGAAGCATTATTGTTTGGTGAAAGGCCAACTCTATGTTTGCAGCCTGAGGGATGTATCCTGTCAATAAATCTGCAAGACTTGGATGCGTCGCACCAGTAAGGGAAACCGTACAACCTGTACATCCCTGACCCTGCAACCAGATTAGATTTATTTTCTCGGAAGACAATTTTGGCTCTAGGCAATTATAGGAAGAATAGTTAAATATTTTGCCTTTACAAGGTAAAGCCCGCTCCTCACCTCTGTGCAGGGCTCCTTCCTCTTTTAAACTAGGTTTAGCTTTCATTACATTATATGATCGATCTTTTCAGCTAATTTTGAAAAAATCTCTCCGAATTCCCTTGAAGCCTTATGAAGAGGAGTTTTTTCAGCTAAAGCCCTCTCTATCCGCGGCTCTATTGGAATTCTAGCTAGCAGGCTAAGTCCAAATTCTTTAGCCAACTTCTCACCCAATTCTGAGCCAAAAGGTCTAATCTTCCTTCCTTTATATGTGAAATAAGACATGTTTTCTACAAGTCCCAACACCCTTATTCCCTCCTCAATTAACAACTTCAAGTTCTTCTTTACAACAGAATAGGAAAGCATGGAAGGAGTCGTTACAATCAAAGCGCCAGTAGATTTGAGATCCTTAATCGTCCTTATAGTCCACAATACTTCTTCACCCGTTCCTGGAGGAAGATCGATTATTAAGTAATCTGGATTTCTCCAGTTTGTTAGGGCTACTAGATTAGTTATAAGCTCCATCTTATCTTCTCCCTTTACCGGAACAGGACTTTCCTTTGTAAAAAGTCCTATGGACATAATTTCAATCCCAAACCTATTAATGGGCCTAAATCCCCGCTTTCCAGCCCTTACTTTCCCTTTAAAACCCATTAATAAGGGTATTGAAGATCCATGGACATCTAGATCCAATAAACCGACCTTCTTGTCCCTTTCAGCTAAGGCAAGGGCAAGACATGTTGATACAAGACTCTTTCCAACGCCTCCCTTCCCTGCTACTATTGCTAAAACCCTTTTAGCCCTGGAGATTCTCCTTTTTGCCTCCTCAAATAAGAAATCAGGCGACGATCTCAAGTCCTCATCACCAACTTGGAAATTCTCAATCCCTTCCCCTTAACTAAGTCAAAGTCCCTGCTACCGCAGGAAGGACATTTGAACATAGCTGGAGCTAGTTGTGGCAAAAAGTGAAGGGGGCTCTCTCTTTCCCCTTCTGCCTCTTCGATTACGTTAAACTCTTCACTCAAAACCCTTTCCACAGTTTCAAATCCCCACTCACTTCCACAAGCGTTACACTTGAACTTCGCTCTTTCTACCTTCAAAACGAGCCTTGCTTCCTCTAAGGGGGTTCCCTTGCTGAGTTCTCTGAATGCCATCTCGAAAATTGAAGTCTCAAGGCCCATAATCTCGCCGTATGTGATCTCAACTTCTTCAAAGCCTTTTACACATTTCTCCTCAGCTAGCTTAATGAGGGAGTTAATAACAGCTCCTGCCAATGACCATTCATGCAATCCAACCCCTCCTACTCAAGCAGAATTATATAGTTTTCCTTCTCAATTCAATCGAAATTGCCTAAAGAAGAACTTAATTTGACAGCTATTCCTAAAAGGGTGGAAGGGCTTTAAGAATGGAGAATAACCTAAGTTATATCTCAACAAGTCAATTCATATTTTTAACCTCAATTTCTAGTAGGAGTTGGTGGTCAAAATAGGCGGGCGAAGAACTAAAGTAATCTCATTTTGGGGAAAGGGAGGAGTTGGAAAGACTACGTGTGCTGCATCCGTCTCAGTTCGCCTTTCTTCAATGGGATATAACGTGCTGATTCTTACCAGCGATCCAACACCTTCTCTTTCAGACATCTTTGAAGAGAAAATAGGTTCGAGTACTAAAAAGCTAGCTCCTAAGTTGGATGCAATTGAGCTGAACGAGGAAGCAGTTCTAAAAATGTGGAAGAAAAGGTTCGGAGAAGAGGTATACAGGGTAGTATCTGCCTTCTTTCCGGTAGATCGAGAGATAATCAACTACATTTCCGGAGCCCCAGGGATAGCTGACGAGTTTGTATTGGCCATCATTTTGGATATATACAGGTCAGGCGCTTACGATTACATAGTCTGGGACACAGCTCCTGCAGGAGGCTCTCTTAGGCTGTTGAAAATAGAGGAGAAGTTTTACAAGCATTTAGGAGAAGCTTCAAAACTTTACCTCTCTCTTAAGGCCACACTTGATAAGATAAAGAGGGTAAAAGAGAGGGATCCCCTTAAGATAATCGAAGAATGGAAGAAATTAGCTGAGGATGTTCTAAATCTGATATCATCGCCCGATTTTTCAGTTTGCATTGTTGCCATACCAGAGTGGCTTGGTTTCACCCAAACCAAAAGGATAGTTAAAGAGCTCAAGGAGTTCAACGTAAGGATGCCATGTTTGATCATAAATCAAGTAGCAATTAGAGAAGCATGCAACTGCAATTTTTGGACCAAAAAGGTAGAGATGCACGAGAAATACGTCAAGATGCTAAGCGAAACGTTTGGTAAAAGCATGGAGATTATCGTGATTCCAGTTCAGACTTATGAAATTAGAGGAATGAAGGCCTTGATGAAGTTCTCTGAAAACCTTAACTCTCTACTAAACACAGTTTTATAACCGTTATGTGAACCTAGGATCTCTTCCTTAACCTAAAATCTAATGATGGAGTCTATCAAGAATCCAATGCCAAGTAAGGTCTGAGTTACCAAGACAACTATTACGTTCGCTCCTAAGGCAGGAATCAGCTCTCTAAGTTGATCGTAGCTCTTAATCGTTATCTTAACGGCCTTGTATCCTATCGGTGCAGTTAATAGGGCCATTAAACAGGTCGTAGGCATGTATTTCGTAAGTACAAAGAATGCGATCCAACCATAGGTTAAAGAAACTAAGAAAGAGTAGACCCACCTTGCCCTCCTTCTACCAAGTAGGATCACTAAATT
>JAVCBX010000054.1:0-9080 GCA_037917635.1 Thermoproteota archaeon
CTCCAGGGGTGTTAGGAACTGAGAGCCTCGTTGAGGCCCAGATAGAGGTGAGTTGAATGGTTAAGGCATGCATATTGGTGAGGGTAATTCCAAAGCAAGCTGGAAAGGTTATTGAGGGAATAAGGGAAGTAGAGGGGGTAAAAGAGGCGATGATGGTTTATGGAAGGTTTGACGTAGCTGTCCTGCTCGAAGTAGAGAAAACTGAAGAGGTTCTGGAAGCTGCCAAGAAAATCAACTCGATCGAGGGAATCAGAAGGACCGAAACCTTGTTAGAAGTCTGAGACCTTTTATCGATCTGAAGACTGCTCTCCGAACCTCTTTTTTAGCATTCGACTTAAGAGAACTTCATCTTTAGAAAAAATGTATATTAAAATGGTTTTCTAGTTAAGGGTTTTCATCTACAAAGTGCTGACAACCATCACAACTACAAGCGAAGCAAAGGTTACACTGCGTGTTGACAGTTGATACATATAGCTGCCCCTCAGGACAGCATAGAACTAGCGCATTGCAATTATTCTCAAGCACGTACCACCCAGCTGAAGGGCTTGTTGTAACATAATCAGCGTAATAAGTCCACTCTCTGTCAGCGTTCTTGTTTTTCTCCCAAATTAGGTTCCTATATCTGCCATCATCTTGCCATATGGCTCTGTAAAACCATTTAACTTGAATCGATTTAGTTCTTGAATCCTTCTGGAGAGCCTTTTGCTAATAATAATCCATTTCAGTTGTATAATAGGATACGCAGAACTGCCTATGTAGTAAGGCCCAGCAGGCATCGATTCACTGAACATGCCCACCCAAACTACCCTAGGCAAGGCTGGGGTATAGAAGT
Source organism: Thermoproteota archaeon (assembly GCA_037917635.1). Taxonomy (GTDB): domain Archaea; phylum Korarchaeota; class Korarchaeia; order Korarchaeales; family Korarchaeaceae; genus QMVU01. The sequence continues at coordinate 833 of JAVCBX010000054.1, forward strand.
AAACTGGCTCGTACTGGGAGGAGCGGTGCAGAAGTAATATGAAGGTGGATAAGCGCACTCGGGCTATAAGGCACTATAAACCAAGCGTAGGGTGCTAAGTGTACATTTGTCCTAAGGAGAATGTAATAGCCCAGTGTTAAGGCCATCTTAATCAAGCTAAGTACCGCATAATCCTTTGTCCAATCATTTAGTTCGCGTCCTAGATTACTAGCCCTTGTTAAAGCCTCTTTTATCATGTAAAATGTGCTTCTTCCCTCCTTCTCCCAGTCATAGATCCACCTGTAAGGATTGCTGCCTGGAGGAGCCTCTTTGACCCTCTCTAAGCGCTTCTTGAACTTATCAGGGTAATCTCCATGTTCAAGCTTGTAAATCAAGTTTTCAAGCACATTCTCCCATGCCTTGAGCTCAACACCAGTCATTTCAACGCATACATGAGCTTTCGACCACTCCTAAGTAAGATTACAATTCTTCGGTATTAGAAGATAGGCACGCTCAACCTGGATAACGGTAAAGTTCTTTGGAACTGTGATATTATTTGAAAGGCTGGTCCCCTTCTGATAATCAGTAAACAATCATAATGAGTTTTTTCTTCAAGATCAGAGCTTGTAGATGCATTAAAGCCGATACTAGGGCTGACGTCAGCCCTATAACCAAGGCTTGCTGTGGCAATTAAAACAACAAAAGCAAAATTGCAAAGATAGAGTGTAATCTTACCATAAATCTCGTTGTTTTTTTAATTATAATGAATAATTATAAAAAATTATGTTCTAAGGATAACGTAGTTAAGCCTTCTGACTGTTGATTGGCTTATTTTATGAGAGAAGAGTGCTTGCCCAAAGATGGATCTCACTCTCGCAAATATAGCTACGTTGATCTAAAAATGCTATGAGATCAGCTGTTTGATACCATTAATTACTCTTTCACCCTTAGGAGTATGTGCCCTTAGCTTCACCCTCCCTTGCCTCTCAAGAGCCATTATACTCCTGAATTCCCTATTTTGCAATAATCTTTCCAGTTCCTCGTATAGAGCTGAGATAGTGATGTCCGGCTTCTCATATCTTCCCTTTTGAAGGGAAATAGAGCCTCCCCTAAGAAAGATCATGTGATAGCAACGCTCTTCGGTCAAAATGTTAATTACCACAGGTACGAACCTGTTGTAAATGGATTCCTTCACAGTTCCGCAGAAACCAGAGAGCTCTGATTTAATTCTTTTTTCAACTTCTCTTGAAATGGATTCCAATAACTCGTAAAGCCTATCCAAAGAATCACCCGCTATTGATTTACTCCTCCCCCTTAAGCATCCGAGCGACTCATTGTTCTGAAATCGTTCACCCTGGTCCCACCTCAATTTTATATACGATGTCTCCCTCTCTGACTCTGTCCTCTACTTTGAGTCCTATTGCCTGCCCCGCCTTTGCAGCCTCGACTTTCTTATGCTCTATTTCCATTGAGGTCACTTTTTGCCTGAAGTTAGTTGTAGCTCCCTCAATCGAGATCTCATCCCCAATCCTAAGCTCATCTTCCAGCTCTACAACTGCGACGCCTATCTTCCTGAAGTAATGAGTAACTCTTCCAACCCTCTTCTTCCTCTCCATGATCCCTCTCCTACTTTTTCACTCCTATCCTTAAAATTCTATTTGGAGCGAAAATAGTTTGCTAATTAATGTTGAAATCAGCTTGTGCAGGACTAGAACTTGTTAAAGCTCACGATCTCTTCAAGAGACTTTTTCCATCTAGGTCCGGGCCTTTCAGCTGGGTATCCGAAGCTTATCAGCGCAACGACCTTCCATTCGTTAGGTATGCCTAGTAACTCCTTTACCTCTCCCTCATTAAAGTCTCCAATCCAACAAGATCCAATTCCAAGGGCCCAAGCGACAATGACCATGTTTTGAAGGGCTATTGTGGTATCCACTACTGCCCACTTCCTCGAGCTCCTTACATCGGCGCATCCTACGATTACAACCGGAGCCTCCCTTACGAACCTGTTGTACCTTCCCCTTGAGAGCCTTTCCTTCAAACTTTCATCGGTTATTACGATGAATCGCCAAGGTTGTATGTTTCCGGCAGAAGGGGCCTGTCTTCCTGCCTCTAATATCTTCTCAAGTACTTCTTTGGGGATCTCCTTCCTCTGGTATTTCCTTATGCTCCTTCTCGACAATATCACGTCTACTAAGGACATGCTACATCCGAGATGCCTTCACTTCAATCAATAAAAGGACAACCCCTTTTAGTCTCTGGTATATAGACTAACCTCTGAGAAGAGAGAGATTATCTTCTCTGCCAAGGGATGCTTTCTTTCAAGCTCGTAAAACTTGAACCTCCCAAGCCTAAGTTCACTTATGATCCCAAGCTCTGACAGCCTCCTTAAGTGCCTTTTCGTCATTTCAACGCTGAGCTTCGAATCCCTAGCAATCCTAGTCAAGTTAAGGGCTCCTACTCTGGTTAACAGGTAGAGTATCCTTATCCTTCCTCGAGAGCAAAGAGCCTCTTCGATCATCCAAAGCGGAATCTCGCTCCTGCTCAAGGTTCTCCTATCTCAAAAATCGCATTTTTATTTTTTATGTTATGCGAAAGACATTACAATTTTAATTAGTAATGAAGTATCTTGCGACAAATTCTTTTAAAGGAGAGGTGGCTCCTCTCAGCGAGATCTTACTTCAAACCTATGACTAAATTAATTTCGGCGTTCAAACTCGTTTATTTTTATTTCTAAGCTCCTCATAAAGATTTAAATGAGCTACTGAGATCTGTTGAAGGAGTTAGGTTGAAGATGGAAAAAACTTACATCGAAAAAGCCACGATCTCGACCGTCGAGGCAATAAGCCTTTCTCTTTTCGTTTTGGGCTTCTCAGCACCCTTGTTAGACAAGTGGTTGTATAAAATCGTGAGCAAAGCAACTCTGGCCTTAATTGGCCTCCTCCTATGCACTGGAAGTATAGCACTAATTTCCCTGAGGAGGGGCTGGAGAAGACGAGAGAGAAGGAGTATATGCGTTCTGTTGATGTTCATTCTGCTTTGCTTTGCCTTTCTATACGTCCTTTTCCTATCAAAGAGCTTCCCTCCTCCAGATCAGCTAAATTTATCTAGGAACATCATTAACGCCTTGGAGGAAGCTTCAAGAGTTGACGCTAGTTGGGCCTATCTAAAGGAGCTTTTCAGGGAGATCTCAAGAAGAAGTTCTTTCAAAAGGGCCCAGGTATGGTGGCTTTATAAGGTGCTCTCTAGGGGAAGTAAGGAGCCAGAGAAACTTCTCTCGCAAATTCAAGCTGCCTTAAAGGCTGGCTTGAGAGAGGAAGCTATGACCTTAATCCTACAGCTTTCAAGGACCTTTGAATCGATTGATACAAGAACGCTTGAATTCTCCATCTATTATGTCTTCTTATCCGCCCTAACTCTCTTTTTCTCCACCATCATGTTCCTCGGAGGAAGAGAGGTTCTAATGGGAACTCCGTCCTTTAGGGGTTTGACGGGAATTTTTACCTACTCCTACCCTCTTCTCCTTAGTTTCGGTCTTTTCTGTTCCTTAAAAACAGTTGAGCCCTACCCCGCACTTAGTTGGCTTTTTTATACTGTTTTAATGCTTATTCTCTTTAGGATAAAGGGATATGAAAGATCTTCCTTCTTCGGATTTAGTATATTGGTTGGAGGACTTATAGGAGCATTTTCTCCCCTCCACCCATTTCTCTTTCTTTGGTATTTCATCTGCTTCTGCATCTTCATGCTGCTGCTAATTCCCTCAGTTCTTCCAAGACTAAGTCGGGATTTGCTTCTTTCCATGTCCATCCTTTCTGGCTGCGCTGGTGTTAACAGTGCAATCTCAATGATCTTCATTCGCAGGAGCGTTCCAGCTTCTATGGCCCTAATCTCTGTAGTTTATGATCTACTTTCAATAATGTTTGCCTTATCAGAGGTCTCACCACTCCCTAGAATTTTGTCCTCTGGGATTAAAGGAGTTTCAAGGGAAGGTTTCTGGCCCATTCTAGGCTTTATAGTCTCTGTTCTCTTGGCTGCTTTCTGCATGCTTGCCTATTTCAATCCAATTCCTTCTTTAGAATGGATCCTTTCTCTATCTCTTCTCTGCTACGCATTAATTTATTCCATGAGACTATATGGCGTTAAAAGGAGGAGAATGGCGAGATTTGGAGAGCTAAGTGATACAAGAGCTCTTTTCATCGTAAGCATTCCCATGCTAATGTTTATGGGAGTATTTCCAGCCTTTTCTTGGGCTGAAGATCCCGCTCTCATCCTGCTAGCCTCATTTTCATTCCTAATATCCGCTTCGATCTTCTCCTTGTGGTACGTAAGAGGAGACAGGTTTCTGGGAGGCTTCCTCCTTGACAGGTCTCCCTTCCCTTTCATCGTTTTCTCCTCGATAGTCGTCTTGAGCTCTACGATCTTCCCCTTATATGGCGAAAGGCTTCCATTTCACTATCTCTCCCTAATAATTCCGACGATCTGCCTTTCTCTTATCTTCAGAAAGGGGATTAGAAAAAGACTTGTATGAAGAAGTCTTCCGAGATCCTTTTAAGGTAAATAAAAACCGATTAAGATGTGAAGATCTCCTTCACCCCAGTCTGGTTTGACTCCCTTGGAGCAAAGAGCTCCTGCTCCCTCATAAGGACGCCAAATACAACCATCCTCATAGATCCTGGCATAGCCATCATGCACCCAAGCTTTCCAGCGAGCTACTTGGATAAGCTTAAATGGAAGCAAGAAGGAGCTAATAGGATAAGAGATGCATCGAGGAGGGCAGATATTGTAGTAATCTCCCATTACCACTACGATCACTACTTCCCAAGGGAGATGGAAATTTACGAAGGAAAGCTTGTCCTAGCGAAAAATCCAAATGAGTACATAAATGACTCCCAAAGAAAAAGAGCAGAGGAATTCTACTCAAGGATATGCGAGCACTTTGGGGAAATCAAACTTGAAGAGGTGCTGAAGGAGTCCTTGACGAGAACTTTTCCAAACCCAATGGAAGAGCTTCCTCTTGCTGCGAATAAGGATTTTAGTGATTATAACGATAGGAGAACTGAGATTTTGAAAAAAGGGTTAAAACTCTTTGAGAAGAGGATCAAGAATTGGAACAGAATGCCAAGGATCCCCGAACTTGAATTTAGGGGGATAAAGATCCTTTTTCCCGAGGGAAAGGAGTTGAGGTTCGGGAAGACCCGCCTTAGGTTCACGAAGCCCCTTTTTCATGGAATAGAGTTCTCAACCCTTGGATGGGTCTTCTCAACGGTGATAGAGCATGAAGATGAGAAGATAATACACTCGAGTGATCTTAACGGGCCAATAATAGAGGATTATGCTCAATGGATAATTGATGAAGATCCTGACATCCTGATACTTGACGGGCCAATGACATACATGTTCGGGTATCTCCTAAATAGAACGAACCTGATGAGGGCTGTGGAAAACGCTGCCAGAATAGTTGAAGAAACGGATGCTAAGATCATAGTGTACGATCACCATCTAGTGAGGGAGGCCAGGTACAAGGAGAGAACAAAGCAAGTTTGGGATGCAGCTTTAAGGGCTGGAAAGAAGGTTTTAACAGCTGCAGAGCTCCTTGGAAGAGTTCCAAAGGTCTTAGAATGCAATGAGAAGGGATAATTTTGAAATATTTTTGCCTTTTCCTAAGATTTAGCTAATTCCAGCATTTTCTCGTGCTCATCTATTTTGAGCCTTCTTTTGAGGAAAAGTCTAGTGCTGAAATATCTCGCTGCATAATCTGGAAGTACGGTCACAATCTTCCCTTTCTTTATTCCCAGCTTTTCAGCTGCCTTCAAGGAAGCGACAACGTTCGCTCCGGATGATATCCCAACCCCCAGTCCTTCGGTTTTCGCAAGTCTTCTTGCCATTTCTATGGCCTCGTCCGTGCTAACCAAGACGAAATCATCTATTAGCTCCTTGTTCCTCCTTATTATATCTGGAACGAAACCATCCCCTATTCCTTCTATCTCGTGCCTTCCCCACGCTTCCCCCTTGCTCCAGAACCAGTAGGCGGCCGTTGGACACTCCTTAGGTTCCATTGCAACAAGTTTCAATCTTGGATTCGCTTCCTTTAACCTCTTCCCAGTTCCTATGAGCGTTCCTCCGGTCCCTATTCCGGCTACAAAAAGCTCAATCTCGCTTCCAAGCTGTTTAAGTATCTCCTCTCCAGTCGTCTCATAGTGGGCCTTCACGTTTGCCTCATCGCTCCACTGGTCTGCAACGAAGTACTTGCCAGCTTCCTCCTTAGCAAGCCTCCTGCAGTACTCAAGGGCTCCGAGGGCATCGCTCTCTCCTCCTGGGGTGTAAATTAGCTTAGCTCCAAACAGCATGTCCAGCAGTTTCCTTTCGTAGCTCATCTCCTCCGGCATTACTATCACGATCTCGTATCCCAAGCAGGCTCCTATGGCTGAGAATGCTATTCCAGTGTTCCCAGTAGTTGGTACCAGTATCTTCATTCCTGTTTTGAGTTCTCCCCTTCTCTCTGCCTCTCTTATCATATAATAGGCCATCCTGTCCTTCACGCTTCCAGTTGGGTTCATGAACTCGCACTTTGCCCATAGCTCAAATGGGTATTCGCTATCTATCTTGGATAGCCTTACAACAGGAGTATTTCCAATCAGCTCCAACAGGTTTTTAGAGACCCTCATTCAATCTACCCATCTTCTTTGAAACTGATTTTAATTAATAGTGCTCTGATAAGTTAGCAATGGCCAGAATTCTCATTTACCAGCGATTGTGAGCTCTGTCACCTTAACTGTTGGAGAGTAGTTCTCTCCGCTGTTCCTCAAGTCTTCACCGACCAGCTCGATTTTTCCTTTAAGGATGTCGTAAAAGTTCCCTGATATGACTACTCCCTTCACGGGCTGTTTTAACTCGCCTTTCTCTATTAGATACCCGTGCGTTATGGTTGCATTTAAGTTTCCGCTCACAGGATTTGATAGCCATTCACCAATCGTTTCCACCACGTATATGCCGTGCTTAGTCCCTCTAATGATCTCCTCAGGGCTAGCTTCTCCGGGCTCTAAGATTAAGTTAGTAGGAGATGGCTGTGGAGGGAACCAATACTGCCTTCTAAAAGCGTTTCCGGTAGATTCAAGGCCTTCCTTGAGTGCTGTGTATGTATCGTATAAGTAGCCCTTCAAGAACCCTTTCTCAATGATGGAGGTCCTTTGAGTCGCGTGGCCCTCGTCGTCGAAGGGTCTTGTGCGCCAACCACCCTTGAGCAGCCCATCATCAACTATTGTCACGTTTTCAGAGGCCACCTGTTTCCCCACCTTGTCCGAAAGGGGAGACCTTCCCTTTTGAACCCAATCTGCATTTATTGGGCCGCTAAGGAGTGCTCCAACTATGTTTGCAAAGATCTGGTTCCTGAATACAGCTGATATCTTTCCGCTTGGTATCTGCCTTGCCCTCAGGAACTTCACAGCCCTCTCAGCAGCATTCAAAGCGATTTCTTCAAAGTCGATTTCCCTCCAGTATCTAGACTCCGCGTGCTCCGTCCCTGTTCCCTTCATCCCAGCCTCCTCAGCCTTTGCCCTAACCCAAATAGCTACGTTTGTCTCCTTCCTGTTGCACTGATCCCCGTAGCTATTGGCTATTGAAGTCCTAGTGGTTGAGACGCTCAACATGCCCCTCGTGGGCGTTACTCTTTTATCGTAATCCTTCATTAAGGTCCCAACTGAGGTTAGCAACTCTACTATTTCCCCATATTCCAGTTCCTCAATCTGACTGTCAAAATAACCTTCAGCAGGTCCCTTTCCGTACTTCATGTTCAGATTTCTCCATTCAGGATCCTCTTCAGCCACCTTTACTAGTTTGACGGCCCTCTCAGCAGCCTTAAAGATCTCATCCTCGCTCAGAATCGAGGTTGAGTGCATCGCTACCCTTTTTCCAAGAGCTACCCTGAGTCCCATTCCAACGGAGTCGGTCTCTTTGAAGCTCTCGACTCCCTCGGAAAACTCAACCTGAACCAATCTTCTCCTCTGAACATATGCTTCAGCTTCGGTTGCTCCATAATCAATGGCTTTCTTAACTGCCAGTTCGGCTAGTTCTGCCTCCATCTCATCTCCCTCCAACAGTCATCTTCCTAACCCTCACGTGAGGCCCTCCGAACCCAACTGGGACTGACTGACCCATCTTTCCACACCCTCCAAAGACGCTGGTCCTTATCTTGAGGTCCTTTCCAACAGCGTCAACCGTCTTAAGCGTCTCAAGGATCATTCCGCCTATGATTACCCCTCTCACAGTTTCTTTC
>JAVCBX010000150.1:0-9000 GCA_037917635.1 Thermoproteota archaeon
GGTTCAAACTTCCCAAGACTGAATGTGGACGCCTTAACTGGAATGATGCTCTTCATAAAGGAGAAGTACGGTTGGAAGATCTTTTCGAGATATTTCAAGCTAGTAGATCGATATAAGGTGTTTCCAAAGGTCTCTTCTAAGGTGAAGGTCAATTCCTTCATACACCTCTTAAGCGTGGCCGCAGGAGAAGACTTAAGCGGTCTCTTCATAAGATGGGGGTTTCCTGTAGAGGAAGCTAGGCTCTCGTGTAATGTAGAAATTAGCTGGGAAGAATCTCAAGGAAGGATCAAGGTTTTTGGGGTGCTAGAACCTCCAATCGTCGGAATCATATATGTCGAGTACAGGATTGGAGGATCTGAGAAGTGGACTATGCTCGGCATAACTAGCACGGACGACTACGGAACCTATTCTTATGAATGGGTTCCCTTAGAGGCGGGGAAATACCTGATAAGGGCAAGGTGGGTGGAGGGAATAGATTTCGAGTTGGCTGCTTCAGAGGTGGAGGAGCTTGAGGTTGTCAAACCTGTTCCTACTCAAAAATTCAGAGTAGGAGGGCTTTTGTTAAGCTTCTTTAGACCTCTAACAGCTTCCGTTCTTATAGCTCTCCTTATTTTCTTGAGGAAGAGAATTAAGACCAAGAAAACTAGAAATACTTGGATGGAAAAGAAATAGGGGGATGAGCCTCAACTCCCGGCCCTGACCCTAAGAGGGATGAGGAATTCGGCATTGAGGCGACCCCTACGGCCTTCAATTTAAGTTAGTTGAGGCAAATGAAGCCGATATTTTTCAAATTCTGTGAAAAGCTCCACTTAACGGATGTATTGAGGCAATTAGGGGTCGATTTTGAAGGAAGCCTCAGGGAAAGCCCTAAATGCCTGATTCTGGAAAAGGAGCCCTAGCCTCTTCGAGGGGCCTCATCAAATGTTATATATTTTGTATTTATGGTAATACATATGTACAAAATTAAGTTACTAACTGGCTTTAGGATAACTATACCCAAGGAGGTAAGGGAGAGATGGGATCTAAGGGTTGGAGACGAGATGGAGCTAAAAGTTGAGGGGGATAAAATTGTTATTCGACCGTTAAAGCTTCCTAAGGATCCTGTTCTATTGATAGCAGGGTTAGCGAAAGGAGAAGCTGTAAAGCTTAAGGAAGTTGAGGAGGCGGTCATAGAGGAGCTGGAGGAAAAGCTCAAGAGGGAGTGAAGATGTTCATAGACTCAACAATCTTCGTAAAGTGGATGTCAGCTGAAAAAGAAGGTCTGAAATTGGAATCTGCCATATCCGGCTATGTCTTAGAAAAAGTGAGGCTTGGAATGAAGGCTTATACTACAACGCTTGTTAAGGACGAGGTTCTTATCTGGCTCTCTAGATACAGGATTAAAGGGATTAAAAGCTTCTTACTGAGCTTAAGAGCCCTTGCAACGCTTGAAATAGTTCAGCCGACGATGGAAGACGAGGAAGTTGCGGTAGAAAACCTAAATAAATACCCTCTAGGGATAAGTGACTTGATAAACCTTAGCGTGATGAAGAGATTAGGAATTTCTGAAATAGCATCCTCCGACAAGGGTTTTGACAGCGTTCCAGGCTTAAATAGGATCTTTGAGGACTTCAGCCATGAAAAGGGGTTTAAATCCTTCTCGAAAAAGTTATCGTCCTTAGGTTATAGGCTTGCTTACAGGATTTAGCTTTTTTTCATTTGCAGCAACTTTCAAATGGGCCAAAGAGGCTTTTCTATGGAAAATTGATTTAACTAATGGTTTTCTTTCTCAAGAAACGAAGTTCAACATTTGTCTTAGCGGTTTTGTGGCTCTTCTAAGCCAAGAGGAGTACTTCTCAATAGAATAGCTCGTGAACCCCAAGTCAACTGGATAGGGAGACTTCGCCTCAACATATCTCACCCTCTCTAAGGCGAGACCAAGTCTTCTTGCAGCTAAGACGTGTGATGCTCTCCTACAATACCTTTCAAAGGGTTTAGAAACCCTTCTCTCGACCACCAATTCCCTTCCCTCTACTTGCCCGGGATATAGCTCGAATTCGCGCCTTTCAACAAGCTTTAAGGCATTTTCAAGGGGCTTCCTTTAGCTCTGCTTTGTTCTCCGCTTGAGATAGGATGGAGAGGCATTCCTCCATTGTTTTCTTAATGAGGGAAGGCACGTCGCTTCTGCAAAGCTCTAATCCCTTCGCCTTAAGGATCTTAAACGAATTTGACTTGCTTACTCTTCTTGATGTCGTGATTGGAGGAGATGATGTAAGGAGACAAAAACCAGATCCAGAACCGATTTTTAAGGCTTTAAATCTACTTGGAGTTAAGCCAGAGAATGCGTGTTTTGTAGGAGACACGGTTCACGACATTAAAGCGGCTAAACTTGCTGGATGTATTCCGATAGGCTTCAGGCTGAAGGCTGAGATAAGTATAGAAGAATTAGAAGAGTTAATTCAAATCCTAAAGGAGAAATCTTAATTGTTCGTATAAGCAAGTAAATTTAACAAAATTAGCTTAACGCTCTCAACGAGGATAGGTTCCTCACGTCGAGACTTGAATTTAGATTCTAAAAAGATGTTAAAGAAAGGCTTTGGCATCATTCACCCTTTAGAAGCCTAACCAGCCCCTGATTATATCCTTGAGAATTTTGGATATCTCTTCCTTGGGTCCGCCTCTCGTTATTCTGCCAAACTCCATTATGTAAACGTAGTCGGCACATGAAACCCCTTGTTTTATGTTCTGATCTATCATTAGAATGGTAAGGCCCTCCTCCCTCAAATCTTTAATTATCTTATATACCAGGCTTGCGAGCTTCGGAGCTAAACCAGCGGTGGGTTCATCGAATATTATGAGTTTTGGGCTCAGAAGTAGCCCCCTTCCAACCTCTAACATTTTCCTCTCCCCTCCACTTAGCATTCCTGCATTCATTCTCCTCTTTCTCTTTAGATCGGGAAACCTGTCAAGTACCCTTTCTACTAGCTCCTTTAGCTTCTGTGGATCGTCTCTTTCAACCCATCCACCGAGCATTAGGTTCTCTTCCACCGTCATGAAAGGAAAGATCCCCCTTTCTTGAGGAACGTATGAAATTCCCCTTCTTATAACCTCGTGAGGCTTGAGACCAGTTATGTCCTCACCATCAAACAGGATCCTTCCCTCTCTAGGCTTAAGAAAGCCGCAGATCGTCTTTATAAGTGTGGATTTTCCTGCTCCATTAGGTCCTATTATGCACGTTGTCATTCCTCTTAGGAGCTCCAAGGAAATGTCATGAAGCACATCGACTTCCTTATAGTAACCGGCAGTAACGCCCTCAATCCTAAGAAGCTGCTCCATTTCAACCACCCAGATATGCATCTATTACCCTCTCATCCTCTCTCACTTCCTTGGGACTTCCCTCAGCAATCTTCATTCCTGCGCTCATGACGGCTATCCTGTCAGATATTTCGAACACTGATGGAACGTCGTGACTCACGATCACAAAAGACTTCCCTTGACTTGATAGCTCCTTTATCAAGGATATGAACTTGCTTTTTATAGCTGGATTCACCCCTGCAAAAGGTTCATCTAATAACATGACCTCTGGTTTCAGCATAAGAATTCTTCCAAACTCTAACAACTTCTTTTGACCGCCCGATAAGTTCATTGCCCTCTCATGAGATAGATGTTCTAGTTCTATGAACTTTAGCACCTCAATTGCCCTATTGTATATGTCATCTAAATTTATTGCATAAGCAGGAACTAATAAGTTCTCTAGAACGCTCATCCTATTGAACAGCTTTGGGATCTGAAACGTTCTGCAGAGCCCCTTGCAAGCAATCATATAAGGCCTTAATCCATCTATTCTCTCGCCTTTGAAAAAGACTGAGCCCTTATCAGGCCTGTAAATTCCGGTAAGTACGTTTATTAGCGTAGTTTTGCCTGCCCCATTTGGTCCTACGAGCCCCAGAATTTCACCTTTGTCCAAGCTCAGGGAGACATCTTTAACGGCTATTAGTCCGCCAAAACTCTTTGTGACACTATTAACCTCAAGAACTGTAGCCATCAGCCTCTAGAAAAGAATTTGGACTAAAAAAGTTTTCTTAAAGAATTTTTACTAATTTTTGAACGCTCTCTTCTGGCGGATTTTGGGCCTCATTGACGTGAGTGATTTATGATCTCTTGAAAATCTTGAGAACTAGGAGTAGTTGGACATTAAAGGATTAGTGCTTCTTTGAGTCTTAAAATGCTAAAAATTTATATTATTTCTCGTAATGGAGTGGTTTAGAAAAAGGACGGAGGTTAGAGAAATGCCAGCAGTTCCCAAAAAGATTATTGGGGCGTTTATCATCGTTATCGTGATCATCGCTGGGGCGGCCATCTATTACCTTAAGGTTGTTAAGAAGCCTGTACCAATAAAGATAGGTCTTGTGGTTCCTCTATCTGAACCCGGAGCTTATGAATCAGGCGCTGAGATGAAGATGGCAGCTGAGCTTGCAGTAAAGGAAATAAATGAGGCAGGTGGTGTGCTTGGTAGGCCTGTGGTTCTGATAACTGAGGACACCGCTGGACTTCCAGAGAAGGGAACGGCAGCTATGGAGAAACTTATCACTAAAGATAAAGTTGTAGGAGTAGTTGGAGAGTTCCACAGTTCAGTGGCGCTAGCTGAGATAGAAGTAGCTCACAAGTACCATGTTCCATTCATAGTCAGCGAAGCATGGTCGGATAAGATAACTGCTGCCCAATATCCCGAGGTGTTTAGGATAGCTCCCGCTGTCACCCTATTCTACACAAAAATAGCTGAGTTCTGGGCAGATGCCGGTTTTAAGAGGGTTGCTATAATTGCTGAGAACACGGATTGGGGAATGGACGTAAGGGATGTTCACGAAAGGGTGCTAAGGGAAAGAGGAGTTGAGATAGTGGCTTCCTATACTGCTGAAAGGACCGTAACTGATTTTACGCCCCAATTACTTGAGATTAAGGCAAAGAATCCAGACCTTATCCTAGACCTATTTACTGGCACAGGTGGATATCTCATAGTGAAGCAAGCTTATGAGTTGGGAATAGCTCCATCTCCAACCTGCGCCATCGTTGACATGAGTACAAGTGCTCTTTACCCGGAGTTCTGGGAGACTTGCGGGGATGCAGGGGTTTACGTTATGACTAAGGCTGTGTGGACTAAGAAGGTCATATTCTCACCGAAAACTGAGGAATTCATAAAGGCGTTTAAGGCAGAGTATGGAAGGGATCCTACATTCGCTGCCATGGAGGCCTATGATTCAGTTTACGTACTAATAGAGGCCATAAAGGCTGCTGGTTCCACGGATCCAGATGCGATAATATCGGAGCTCGAAAGGATAAAGTATGTGGGAGTCTTGGGGGAGATATCGTTCTCAACTAAGAGGGATCCTCCAATGGCCTATCATCAGTGGCTGGGCTTCAGCACTCTTGTGATCCAGTACACAGAGCTAGGACAGTCCCCTGACAATGCAGCTGTAGTACTAGGTCCTCCTGAGTTTGTAGAACCTGTCAGATTCCCACCAGGCTAGGGAAGGATCAAATGCCTCAAATCAGCGAATTTCTCCCCTATTTTTTTGCTCAGTTGGCTAATGCATTGATAATAAGTGCTATCTATGCACTAATGGCAGTGGGACTCACTATTATCTTTGGAATAATGAAAATAGTCAACTTCGCTCATGGGGAATTGTACATGATAGGAGGATATACGGCTTACTTCTTGATCACCAGAACTGGGCTTAATCCCTTCTTGGCAATCCTTGCTTCGGCTGGAATCGGTTTTGTTGTGGGTTCTATTATTGAGAGGCTATTTCTCAGACCGATAGGCACCGGAAAAGTGGAGAGACCTGCAGAGTACTCCATCCTAATAACCTTCGCCATCTCGGTCTTCCTTAGGAACATGATGATAGTGATTTATCCCTTTACCACGGGCCCTCCACCATATGTTCCCGGAAGGGTTGAGTTAGGACCCCTGAGCATAAGCGGCGATAGGTTGTTAGCATGCTTAGCTTCATCAATTATCCTCATGCTTCTTATGATCTTCCTTTATCGAACCTGGGCTGGTAGGGCTATGAGGGCTGTGAGCCAGAACAGGCCAATGGCCTCGGCTCTTGGCATAAATCCGCTTAAAATAGACACGCTTGCTTTCAGCATCGGTTCTCTTATGGCAGCTGTAGCTGGGGCTCTCGTGGCGCCCATATTTCTCATATCCCCTTCCATGGGGGCTATTCCAGCCTCGAAGGGCTATGTTATAATAGTGCTTGGAGGAATGGGATCAATTAAAGGAAGCATAATTGGTAGCATTCTGCTTGGACTTTTCGAAAGCCTAGGCTCTGTTTTAATACCAGATCCAACAAGAGCACTTGCCTATCGTGATGTCTATGGTCTCTTGGTCCTGATTATCGTTCTCTTGCTTAGACCGTACGGGTTGTTTGGAGAGAGGGAGAGGGAGGCTTGACGAGCAACATAAATCTGAAAAAGTACCTTAACCCTAAAAGTGCCATACTTATAATAATCTCTGTTTTTCTATTACTAGCTCCTTTCATTATTGGGGGTGGCTATTGGCTCCACGTGCTCATATTTTCTTTGTATTATGCCATCTTAGCCCAGTATTGGAACCTTGAAGCTGGTTTTACAGGCCAATTTTCCTTTGCCTACATGGCTTACAGCGGAATAGGAGCATATACCTCCGCGCTAATCGTGATACATCTAGGAATACCTCCTTTTCTAGGTTTCTTCCTCGGGGCCTTAATGGCGGCTGCAACTGGCTTCTTTTTAGGCTACCTTACCCTTAGAATGAGAGCTGTTTACTTGGCTCTCACCACGATCGCATTTTCAGAGATCATCAGAATCTTTCTCACCGCTGAGTACTGGCTTACTAGAGGTGCTCTCGGCCTTAGCGTTCCTCCTTTGTTTAATACTTCAGCAAAGGAGCCCTATTATTACGTAATGCTTTTGATATTTGCTGTTGGAACTCTCATAAATTACTCATTTGTGAACTCGAAGTATGGCCTCTTCATAAAGGCTATAAGGGAAGATGAGTATGCAGCTGCTTGTATGGGCGTTAATACAGTCAAATTTCGTGTTATTGTAACCACCCTAGGGTCATTCTTTGCAGGATTAGTTGGCGCTTTCTACGCCCACTATATCCTTCTGATAAGCCCAAATATGATAGTTCTTGCTGAGATGGCAAAGGTAATATGTATGAGCGTTGTGGGGGGGATGGAAAGCTTCTACGGACCAATTATGGGAGCTTTCATTGTGGAGTTCCTGGATGAGTATTTGAGGGGAGCAAATCCAGTTATAAACTCATTCTTCATGAAGTATCTGAACTTCAGTGCTCGTGGAGAATGGAGATTACTAGTCTTTGGTGCTGTGCTCTTGCTAACTGTTAGACTCTCTCCTCAAGGCATTATAGCCCCGATCTTATCGAAAGTTCTGCCTGCTAAGCGAGTTTCACCTGTTCAACCACCAAGAAGAGACGTTGACAAAAGCATTCATGGAAGAAATCAGGCTAGCGCCTTTCGCTCAATTAAACCATTTACCTCCTATCTGAAACGTTTTTTATTAGAGTGGCATAGTGCTCAAAATTAAGCAAGATGCGACGGAAAATTAAGTTTAGTATATGGAAGGCCTGCATATGCTGGATATAACAAACCAAGAGTTGCTTAGGAATCAGACCCTTCGCGCTATTTTTGATACTGAAGCCTTCAAGCTCACCACTTTATGACCTAGGTACCCGAGTGTGAGCGTTCCAGTTTACTGGGATGATGTATTAAAGTTTACGGCTCTCGTTAGGACTTTTTAATAAATATTCCGTGCCCGGCTCCCTTTCCCGTGCCAAACGATACGGCAGTAGGTGTTGCGACACTCAAAACACAAGGACGTGCGACAGCTAGGGAAGAGTTTACATTAAGAGAGATGTAAACTTAAGGCTAGAATCTTGGAAGAGCTTGAAGAAATTGAAGAGGAATATTTGATGCGTGAGAGTAGAGTATGAAGGAGTAGACATAAGGATGGTTTGAGCTTTCTTCGTTGGTTATAGCTAAGGAAAGGCATAGTAAGAGTTTTTAGAAGTGGACTGGCATTCTGTCAGGAACTCGATGTTCTTTTAGGCTGGGTAGTTTAAGTATCTCGATGAAGAAGTCTGAGATAAGAGATCGAATCTGGAAGCTCCTTGAGAAGAGAGGGGTCGCAAGGTTTCCAAGACCTATAAAAGGAAGGATTCCCAACTTCGTTGGGGCCAAGAAGGCTGCTTTAAAGCTTAGGGAGCTAGATGAATACAAGAGGGCTAAAGTCATTTTTTGCAACCCAGATTCGCCCCAAAGGCCAGTCAGGGAGCTTTCCTTAAGGGATGGAAAGCTCCTTATCATGGCAACTCCTAGGCTTAAAAGTGGATTTCTGCTTCTGGATCCTGAGAAGATCCCCTATACGGCTCTTTCAAGGGCCTCAACTATAAGAGGAGCATTTGAATATGGGAAATTTATTGGAGTAAAGGAGTTGCCTTCGATAGAATTGAAGGTGATGGGGTCCGTAGCAGTCTCCCCAGATGGTGGGAGGATAGGGAAGGGACATGGTTATTCGGACATAGAGTTTGGAATACTCATGGAGGTTGGTGCCATATCGGAGGAGACTCCCTTAATCACAACGGTTCATGATTTGCAGGTTGTAGAGAAAGTTCCCATGGAGGAAAACGACGTTCCGGTAGACCTTATAGTTACTCCAAGCAGGGTGATAAGGTGTCCCAAGAGGCCAAAGCCCAAGGGCTTGATATGGTCCATGATATCTGAGGAGATGAGGGAAGCAATTCCCCTTTTAAAGGAGTTAAAAGGAGAATTGCTGGGAAATGGGTATGAATGACTAGCTTTCGACCTAAATCAGTTAAAAAACTGTAACCTGAAAGATTAAGGCTTCAGAAGACTTGAAATAATAATTGCCAAAATTAGAACACCTAAGGAGATGTTTGCTGCCTTAAACGCTTTGAAAGCCGAATTAGGTGAAGGATCCAAGTAAAACTTAACCATA
>JAVCBX010000036.1:0-8901 GCA_037917635.1 Thermoproteota archaeon
CAGAAGCAAAAAAGATAATAGACGAATTTGCCGATGCAGGTGTTGTGGCGATTGCATTCTCCGGCGGTGAGCCCTTGCTCCGCCCTGATTTTTTCGAGATAGCCGGGTATGCGAAAAGTAAGGGTTTTCACGTTTCGATTGCAAGCAATGGGACCCTTATAACACCAGGGATTGCGAGAAAGCTTAAAAAAGTGGTAGATTATGCTGAGATATCGCTTGATGGATTCGAAAAAACGCATGATGAGTTCAGAGGGATACCGGGAGCATGGAAAAGGGCCGTTGAAGGGATAAAAAACTCTAAGAGAAGCGGATTGAGTGTAGGAATAGCGACTACCGTTACAAAGATGAACTATGAAAGGGTGCCAGAGCTTGTAGAGCTAGCCAAGGAGCTGAATGTAGATAAGTTCATAGCATTCAACTTCATTCCAACCGGGAGGGGTAAGAATATAGCAGATTTGGACCTCTCTCCAGAAGAGAGAGAGGAGTTGTTGGAATATCTGTATGGTGAGCTCGTTTCTGGAGGCCTACAGGTGTTCTCAACGGCTCCAATGTACGCAGTAATCTCCATAAATCGCAGCAAAGAGAGTGAGAAGATTGCCCCCACTCATTTCGCTGAACTCTCAATTTCTGGCAAATATGCTTCAGCAGGAATAGCCCTCGCGGAGTTCCTTGGAGGATGCGGAGCTGGAAGGATATACTGCTCCATAGAGCAAAACGGGGACATTCAACCATGCGTTTTTCTTCCCATAAAGGTTGGCAACGTAATAAAGGACGGTTTTCTGAACGTTTGGAGGAATAATCCTGTGTTCGAAAAGCTCAGGGATAGGGACAATTATGGATGCACGTTCTGTGAGTATAGGTACGTATGTGGCGGCTGCAGAGCAAGGGCTTACGCATACTTCGGTGACATAACGGCTCCCGATCCAAGCTGCTCTTTCAACAGTGGACTATGGAAAAAGATCTTGGCAACTGCGAGATGAATTCAGATAGAAATTTACCTAACAATTACTTAAAATGTATTATTTTGCTTGATGGTGCGTGAAGACAGCTTCCAGGGAGGAATTTAACCATAAGGAAAAGGGATAGGCTCGAGGGCATAAAAATGCTCGAAATAGAGAACCTATATGTGGAAGTTGATGGAAAAGAAGTGTTAAAAGGAGTTAATCTTAACATAGGAGCTGGGGAAGTTGCCCTACTTATAGGGCCTAATGGTTCTGGAAAGTCCTCATTGATCCATACAATACTTGGAAATCCGAAATACAAGGTAAAATTCTACTAAACGGGAAGGATATAACGAGGATCCCAGCAAACGAGAGAGCTTTATTGGGAATCGGGGGTTGTATTTCAAATTCCACCTAAACTTAGAGGAGTAAAGCTTAGTTTTCTGTTGAAAGAGTTGGCTGAAAAGTTTGGTTCCGACTTAGGACATCTTGAGAACTTGGCAAGAGAGATGAGGATAGAAAAGCTCCTTAACAGGGATCTCCACGTTGGCTTCAGCGGAGGGGAGATGAAGAGGGCTGAAATCTTGCTTCTTGCAGCTCAAAGGCCAAAAATTGCTCTTTTAGATGAACCTGATTCTGGCATAGATATAGATAGCCTTCCTGTGATAGGAAAGGCCATAAACAACTTGCTTGAGGTAAACGGTCCAAAAGCAGTGCAGAAAAGATCTGCTCTAATCATAACACATCTAGGAAAGATATCAGAATATGTGCCAGTAAGCAGGGCCTTTGTCATGATAGACGGCAAGATCATGTGCTATGGGGACGCTGATGCAATTCTAAGGGATATTGAAAGGTATGGCTTCAAGGGATGTAGGTCTTGTGTCATGGAAAGGGAGGGAAGGAGAATTGAGAGAAATAATGGATGAGATAAGGAGAAAGGCCAAGAAGGCCATAAACAAGCCATCCAGATTAGGTCCTGATGTTGAAATAACAAGTTTCAAACCGGCCCCTAAAGTAAAGTCATATGAGGAGTTACTGGCATCAAGCTCCCACATGCTAGCGAGTGTTGGAATAGAACTGGATGGAGAAACAAGGGAAGGATCCTACTATCAAATAGATGGCTCGGCTGTAAAACTTACTTCAAAATCTTCGGCGCTTGAGCTCATGCCCCTTGGGCAGGCCCTTGAAGATCCGTATGTTTTAGAAAATTATTACTGGAAGGCAGTTCCTGTTGATAAGGACAAGTTCACAGCGGCTGCTGAGCTATTTGGAAACCATCTGGGCTATGTTTTCTTTGCTAAAAGGGGAGCTAGGATAAGCAGGCCAGTTCAAGCCTGTCTTTTCATGTCTTCGCCAGGATCTCTTCAAGCGCCTCACAACATAGTCGTTGTTGAGGAAGGAGCGGAGCTCCATGTGATAACTGGCTGTCTTATAATGCTTGAAAGGGCTGGTCTTCATTCAGGGGTCTCGGAATTTTACGTGAAAAAGGGAGGAAAGCTTACTTATACCATGATACATGCTTGGGATGAGCAGACACATGTTAGACCCAGAACCGGAGTTATAGTTGAAGAGGGAGGGGAATTTATAAGCCATTACGTTAACATGACGTCCGTTGCTTCTCTCCAGACAAATCCAACGGTAAAACTTGTTGGAGAAGGAGCTAGGGCATATCTTTCATCGATAATAACCTCTAAGTCAAGATCTGTCATGGATGTAGGAGGAACGATACATTTGGAGGCCCAAAATACTACCGGAGAAATAATCTCTAGGTCTATAGCCAAGGATAAAGCTGATGTGATAGCAAGAGGGACCATAATCTCTTCTGCACGTAGAACTAGGGGACATGTCGAGTGCATGGGGCTTCTTCTCTCAAACGAATCCAGGATAAGGGCAATTCCGGTCCTTGATGCTAGGAACAAGGACGTAAGGCTAACTCATGAGGCAGCAGTTGGGAAGCTGGAGGAAGAGCAGATATTTTATCTGATATCTAGGGGATTCAGCAAGGATGAGGCGATAAGCACCCTTGTTAGGGGATTTATGAAGGTTGAACTGAAGGGAATTCCGGATCAACTTAAGAAGAGCATAGATGCTGCTGTTGAGATGGCCGCATCTGGGCTATAAGAAGTTTCACGAGAGAAATTACCAACTCATTCAAAGGAAACCTTTCCATCTAACAGATTTATGACGATCTTTTTTGCTTTGAGTCTCCAGATCTTCTCAGGAGCTCCTGGTCCTCTCTCCCTATAGCTAGCAAGATCTATTATCCCGATTTCCCTTAAGACAGATAGGTGATAGTAGAGAGTAGATCTTGGAAAGGGCCTTCCAAATATTTCCTCAAGCTTCTCTGCTATCTCGTTCGTGCTCAACTCTCCAGAAGATAGGGCATTGATTATCGCCCATCTAGGTCCGCATGCCGTTGCCTTTAAGGGCATGATCATGTCTCTAAAGGGAATCCTTTTGCAGCGTCTCATCAAGTTTTTTACCGCGGAATATTTATAATTGTAGTGAGGATATCACAATAAATTTGGTGATATCTTGAAAATAGCAGTACCTAGCATGGACGACAGGGGGTTGGATTCTGAAGTAGGTCATCATTTTGGAAGGGTTCCCTTCTACACAATAGTATTGGTGGAGGACAACACAATAAAGGAGGTTAAAGTAGTTAGAAATCCCTTTGGCGAGCATCAACCCGGGCAAATACCCAATTTCCTGAAGCAAAATGGAGTAGATGTCATAATAGCCTATGGAATGGGATGGAGGGCCCGAGAGTACTTCAGCTCACTTGGAATAAGCGTAGTAACAGGAGCTTATGGAAGGATAAAAGATGTGATAGACTCTTACCTCAAAGGATCAATCAAAGTCGACCAATCTTGGGAAAGAAGACCAGAATTCCACAGGCATAAATGTTATGATAGATGAGGAAGGATGTGCGGAGGGAAAACATAGCATAGATGGTGTAGACGATGGGGTTTGCCATAGAAGCAAGGGATCTGACAAAATATTATGGAAACTTGCTTGCCGTAAATCACATCTCCTTTAAAGTGAGAGAAGGTGAGATCTTCGGTTTCCTAGGTCCAAATGGAGCTGGAAAAACAACAACAATAAGGATGTTATGTGGATTATCTAAGATAAGCGATGGGACAGCAATAGTAAATGGATTTGACGTCAATAAGGAGAGAATAAAAGTGAAGGCAAGCATAGGAGTTGTTCCAGATGTTTCTAACCTCTATCCAGAGCTTAGCTGTTATGAGAACTTGAACTTTTCCGCTGAGATGTACGGAGTTCCAAAAAGCGAGAGAAAAACGAGAATAATTGAGCTTCTGGATTTCTTTGGGCTTAGAGATAAGAAGGATGAGAAGTTTGCAAACCTATCAAAAGGGATGAAGAGAAGAGCAACGATAGCAGCTGCGTTAGTTCATGATCCTAAGCTGCTATTCCTGGATGAGCCAACGATAGGGCTTGATGTTATGGGAAAGAGAAAGATGTGGAATTTGATCGAAAAATTGAATGAGAGGGGATTGACCATCTTCCTGACAACTCACAACATAAACGAGGCTTCGAAGCTCAGCAATAGAATGGTAATAATAAACAAAGGCAAGATAGTGGCTGAAGGAACCCCTTCTGATCTAAAGAAGCTGATTCCAGGATCCCAGGTCATAGAGCTGAAGGTAAGTCCCCTGAAAAGGCTTGATAGAGAGATTAAAAGCTTGAGAGGGGTTCTAAAATTTGATTCTTTAAGGGATGGGACCATTAGAATAGTTGCAACAGATGCATTGGACGTTCTTCAGAGCCTCCTAAAAAGCATAGCTGAAAGCGGACTAAGTTTAGAACTCTTGAGCCTTAGAGGAGCTGATATGGAAGAGGTATTCGTAAAGATTTTGGAGGAATGAGAATTGCTTCAGATATGGAAGGCCATTTACATAGCCAAAAAGGACATCAAGGAGTACTACCTCAAACCTCCTACCGTAAGTTGGGGGATACTTTTCCCTTTGGCATTTGCCCTAAGCTTCATATTAAGGGCTAACAAGGACATACACGAGCTTGCTCCTGGTCTTATCTGTCTAGCTCTTTTCTTCGGGACTACATCAATGTCTTCTGCATCAATAGTTTTTGAAAGGAGAATACAGGCCTTTGAAAGGCTGCTCTTATATCCGGCATCTTTCTTGGATGTAGCACTTGGAAAGGTTCTAAGTAGCTTCCTATTCGGAACCATCTCCTCCACGGTGACGATACTTGTTCTAATCCCCCTTCTTAATATAAGGCCCATAAGCTTTCCTATGCTCCTGTTCACGTTATTTTCCTCAACATTCTTATTTGCATCTTTTGGAGTCCTACTTGCCTTTGTTGCAAAGGATCCATTCAACGCAATGACTATCTTCAATTCAGTCAGATTCCCCATGATTTTCTTAAGCGGAATATTTATCCCAATTAGCAGGTTCCCACTGCCCCTTAAGTTCGTTTCTTTGCTTCTTCCACTTACCTATTCAGTCGAGATAACGAAGTATTCGATCCTAGGGACCTGGGAAGTGGTAAGCCCTCTAATTTCGGCGCCAATAATAGTGTTGCTGAGTTTAGCCTTCTTATTCGTCATAAGACACCTTATCGAGAGAAGCATTCCCTAATTGAATTTAGGCCTTTTACTAGTTGGGATTCATGATTGAGATTACAAGAAGCCTAGCACATATTGGGAAACTAGCATTGAGAGATTTTTTCATTCAAAAAATGGTCAAGTAATTATGATTACAGTGTTATTCATTTCTCAAGGTTTTTATAAGAACTCATGATCTCAATGAGGTGATCTTCTCCATGGAGGCAAAACCTGCTTCCCCAAAAGTTCAAGTCTCACCTAGTAGAGAAGAAATTATGGAGAAGATAAGGGAAAACCTTAGCGGAATAAAGCACAAGATAATCGTCCTAAGCGGGAAAGGCGGGGTTGGCAAGTCTGCAGTGACTGCAAACTTGGCTGCAGTCCTTGCCAAGGAAGGATATTCCGTAGGAGTTTTTGATTACGACTTCCATGGTCCAGCGATGGCAAGGATGCTTGGAGTAACTGGAAGAAAGCCATCAATCCTTCCCTTCGGAATTTTTCCCGTTGAAGGTGTGCTAAAGATTAGGGTATTTTCAATGGCATTCCTGCTGCCAGATGAAAGGACCCCAGTTATCTGGAGAGGTCCGCTGAAGATGAAAGCCCTTCAAGAGCTAATGATCAACATCATATGGGGAAAAATGGACTTTCTTCTATTTGATCTTCCACCAGGGACAGGAGATGAGGCCCTAAACATAGCCCAAAACATACCTGATGTTGATGGGGCTCTTGTAGTTACCATACCAACTCTCGTCTCGGCTGTTGCTGTTGAGAAATCTGTTGAGTTCTGTAAAAAGCTGAACATACCTCTTTTAGGAGTCATTGAGAACATGAGCTATTTCAGATGTCCCTACTGTGGTAAAACATCAGATATTTTTGGAAAGGGGGCCGGCGACAAAATAGCCGAGGATGAGAGCATTCGCCTTCTAGGAAAGATTCCCTTGGATCCTGAAATATCAAGGTGCCTAGACATAGGATCTCCCATTGTGCTGTGCAAACCTGATTCTGAATCCTCTAAGATATTCGAGAAGATCGCCCAATCATTGGTACAACTTTTATCTCCATAGTTTAGGCGAGATTTCTGCATCTTCTTCTCTAATATGCCTTAAAGATAGGCCTTGCTGGTATTCCCAACCGAGCGTTCGGAGAAGAAAAGGACCTAGTTCCTTCTTAAGCTCTTCTAAGTTCTTAGTGTATTTTGGATCCTTAAGCGGCTCGCATTGAGAAAGCTTCGCATTCCCTTGAAGAACGCTTACAGCGAAGGCGGAGCATACTTCGAAGCCGCACTTTCCACAGTTTATTTTTGGAAGAAGATTGTAGATCTTCATCCAAGAAATCGTTCTTGCAGCCTCAATTTCCTCCTTTCTTGGCTTACCATACTTCAAGTAGTCTTCATAGGCTTCGTTAATAATTTTCTTTATCTTCTCTAGCATTTCATTCGCCTCTTCTCTATCCTTCGTGTTTGTGACAGCTACCTCGCCAGATGGATGCAGTGTTATCAACCTGTTGAATATATGCAAGGTCAAGCTGTTTTTGCTCTCGTCATAGGAGGCTTTCCCAGGAGGATACTTAAGGAAGATTATGGGAATCACTTCCCCGATCTTACTATCAGCTTGAGCCCTGAACCTTATATATCCAGGGGTTGTGATGCACGGGAGCACCTCTTTAATCTCAAATGAGCTTACAAGGCTCTTTCCTCGAGACATCTCCCTATCGTGCATCTTACATCACCAAAAGCTAAAAATTGAGGGCATAGATTCGATAGGTTTTAAGGGATCGGTGGAGCAAGACCTTGAAGCTGGTAGAGGCCTCTAATGACAAGCCTAAACCCTATGTAAAAGTAAACAACTGCCAGCAGGACTTTATACCTTTTTGGCGAGGTTCTATGCGCCAAACGAGGTCCTATCTGAGCAAATACTACGCTCGTCAGGCCGAGGCCCAAGAACAAGAGAAGGTTGAACCACCCAAAAGAAAGCGGAGGGTAAGCATCAGGATGTGTTCTCTGGTCCATCCTTCCTAGAATACCAAAGAAGAGAGCACCAACTGATGATCCAATTATCATTGTGCCTAAGGATAGAGCAACAGCATAATGCACCGGCACCGCAAGTATGCTATTTAGTATGGGCATGTACACGATTCCTCCCCCTATGCCTATAAAATGCGCCATGAATCCACCCAAAATTCCAAGAACGGAATATTTCTTTAAATCTGGCTCCTTCAAGTCCTCAACCTTCAAGGGATTTGCGGTCATGAATCTGTAGGCCCCTATAAGGCAGGCAATTCCAAATAAGGTCTTTAAAACGATTCCTGCAGACTCTCTAAAAGAAGAGAAGAATCTATACGCTATTATAGAGCCGAGCGCAGAACCAACGCCAACAAAGGGAGCAAACTCCAAGTAATGTTTGGTTGGGAACTTTAGGTTTCTTTTCTTTAATTCTTTTACATGCCTGAGGATGCCGCTTAATACAGTTGGGACAACGACTGCCATGTTAGTTCCAAACGCGATGAGTGGTGCTACGTTTAGGGGGGTACCGAAGAACTTCTCCATGCTGTAAATCATTACTGGGACCATTATGAAGCAAGCCCCAACTCCGAAGAACGAGCTTATCAGACCTACTGCAGAACCTGTTATTAGAAGGAACGCCCACATGGAGTATTCCAAGCCTCTCACCTCTCGTCGTTAATCTTTCAAATAGTAACAATTTATAAAGGAAAGGTTATGATATGTAACAAATGGATACCAAC
This sequence comes from Thermoproteota archaeon, assembly GCA_037917635.1. Classification (GTDB taxonomy): domain Archaea; phylum Korarchaeota; class Korarchaeia; order Korarchaeales; family Korarchaeaceae; genus QMVU01. The sequence continues at coordinate 8,272 of JAVCBX010000036.1, forward strand.
GACCTAGTTCTAATCGAAAAGTTAGCGGAGGATGGTAGATCATCTCTGGAGAAAATAGGAAATGAAATCGGGATAAGCAGGGTTGCTGTCACTAAGAGGCTCAAAAAATTAAAGGAGAGCGGCATTCTGAAGATTGGCGCGATGCTGAACCTAAATATGCTTGGCTTCGATGTTATCTTCATAAGAATAGAGGTAGCAAACTACGAAGATCTACAGAAACTGGTAGAGATCTACAAGAATTGCCCAAGAATAATTTGGCTCATTCACGCAGCCGGGGGATACAACCTCCTAGTAGCGATGTACGCTGAAGATCAAAGGACGTTGATGAGCATCCTCGATGGGTGTTCTATAAGAACTAGGAAGGAGGTTAGGAGGTCTGAAGTGAGTGTTGGACGCCTTATTCTTCCGAAATACGTTCCAATCACTTTAGTTCCAGGAGCTGATAGTGAAACAGCGCCGTGCGGTCTTAGTTGCGGGTCATGTAACAAGTACTTAGGTGATGAATGTCTTGGCTGCCCCAGTACGAAGTTCTACAATCCCAACTGGCTCAAGACTAAAAAAAGAAGGATTTAGCCTTTCTTATCTGCTCATCTTTGCTATGAAGGTCACTTTGAACCTCACATAGCATAT
>JAVCBX010000028.1:0-8689 GCA_037917635.1 Thermoproteota archaeon
ACTGCTTCTAGGAGGATAGTTGCTCAAAAGCTTAAGAAGCTGGAGGCTGCAGGAATGGTAGAAAGAATTCCTATGGAAGGAAGGGCCAAATTTTACAGATTGGTCAAGAAACCGAGGGAATAGCGAATTCTTGATTCTTAATGGGTAATTGAAAGTCCAGGCTCATTTAGAAACTCGAGTGTTGGAGCCTTGAAGGTCGGTTAAAATAGGTGTAGTACTTGAATTATTTCCAATTACGTTAGGGAACCCTTTTTTCTAAGAACCGATTGGGTTTTTCAAGAAAGAGATGTGAGCTGATTTGATGATGCTTCATGAGGTTTTTGGACTTTCACGTTCATCCAGAAATAGAATACGAATATAAGAGAAAGATTCTGTATGAGAACGCTCGTAAGCTCTTGGGAGTTTAAGTTACACTCTTAGACCCTCCTTTCTCTGAAGCTTTTACGGTAGATTTGTTGCTTTCCGCAAAAGGCACTCTGTGTTTCACCTTTTTCGGAAGAAAACCTGAAATTGACAAGCTAATGGCCTCTTGGTCGATTTTCATATTACTCGACACCTCCATATTCTTTTCTCCAATATCCAAATCTCAGTTAAGGTTATTAATCGCCATTCGGTGTGAGGACCTGAACTTATGGGAAGAATACTACTTGGGACATCGGGCTGGAGTTACGATGATTGGATAGGTCCCTTCTATGAGCAAAAGAAGGCAATGTTCGACTATTACGTGAAAGTATTTGACACGGCCGAGATAAACTCAACCTTCTACGCCCTTCCTTCGGAGTGGATGGTTAAGTTTTGGGCAAAGAAGGCTCCAATTGGATTCGAGTTCGCTGCTAAGGTTCCAAGGACAGTTACACATAAAAAGAAGCTTAGAAACGCTGAGAGAGATCTAGAGACATTCTTAGACCTTATAGAGCCCTTAAGAAGGGAGAGAAAGCTTGGACCACTGCTCTTTCAGCTGCCTCCAGGCCTTAAGTTCTCACCAGACCTTTTAAAGTTCATCCTAGAGGGCCTGCCGTCGACACATATGTTTGCAGTTGAGTTCAGGGACCCGTCCTGGCTAAACGGGACTACTTGGAAGTTACTTGAGAAGCATAACGTTGCATATGTTGTTGTTGATGAGCCTCTTCTGCCTCCAGATCTCGTAATGACTGCGGACTTCGTTTACATAAGATGGCACGGGAGGGGCTCGAGGCCATGGTACAACTACCACTACTCAAAGGATGAGCTTAGGGAGTGGATTCCTAAGGTAAGGGAAGCAGCATCGAGGGGGAAGGTATATGGGTACTTTAACAACCACTTCAAGGCCTTTGCTCCTAAGAACTGCTTAGAGCTTGCTGAGATGCTTGGACTTGAGCTCAAGCCCAAGGCTGTCGAAGCCAAGGGAAAGTTGGAGGACTGGTTCAAAGAGAAGGCTGCTGAGGAAGTTCCTCCGCCAATTTGGGAGCCAAAGGGTTTGATAGAAACTCTATCAGTTAAAGAGCTCTTGGAGAGCTTCATGGACGCCAGAAGATTTGAAAGGGCATCAAAGATGCCTGAATCAAGCGTTAAAATAATTGAAGCTAATTCCACTTTAATCAGGGCAAAGGTAAAGGATTACAGGATCGAGCTTGACGCATCTAAGAAGCTATTGCTTCACGATTGCGCCGACTGGGGGAGGGTTTGCGTTAAGAAGCAGTTCTGCAAGCACGTTGGAAGACTTTTCATGTCCCTGCCTCAGGAGCTTTCGGAGGATATATTAAGGAGGATCTTGCGTGAGAAGGAGGAATGGAGGTTCAGGCCATTTGTAGAGTGATCTAAATGGGCCTGAAGCTTTCTAAACTCGTTGTGAAGCATGAAATTAAGCTCGAATCCCTTAGAGGAAGGATAATTGCCATAGACGCCTATAATGCCCTTTATCAGTTTTTGGCCCTCATAAGGGTCAGTTATGGAATTCCTCTAAGAGATAAGCATGGTAGAGTCACTTCCCACCTTAATGGTCTTCTTTTTAGGACTATAAGGCTTACTGAGGCTGGAATAAGGCCAGTATACGTATACGATGGGAGACCCCCTCAACTCAAGGGCAAGACCTTGAAGGAGAGGGTTGAAAAGAAGAAAGAGGCTGAGGTCAAGTGGAAGGAAGCTATTGCAAGGGGAGACTTTAGGGAGGCTTGGGCAAAGGCCGTTCAGACCTCTTGGCTAACCAAAGAGATGGTAGAGGACAGCAAGAAGCTCCTAGATTACATGGGAGTTCCATGGGTTCAAGCTCCTTCTGAAGGCGAGGCTCAAGCAGCCTACATGACCAGAGTTGGGGATGTTTGGGCCTCAGCTAGTCAGGACTATGATTCACTACTATTCGGTTCTCTAAGGCTCGTTAGAAACCTAACGATAACTGGGAAGAAGTTTCTGAGGAAAACCCCAGCATATTACAGGCTAAAACCTGAGCTGATCAGACTTGATGAAACGTTAAAGGAACTCGGTTTGACAAGGGAGCAACTCGTGGACATGTGTATCCTAATGGGCACGGATTACAACGAAGGGATCAAGGGAATAGGCCCTATTAAGGCCTATAAACTCATAAGAAAGTATGGCTCGCTTGAAAAGGTGTTGGAGAAGGAGGGTCTATCGCTAGATGCTGACGTAGATGCTATTAGAAGCGTCTTCTTAGACCCTCCAGTTACGAGCGATTACAAATTGAGGTGGAAAGAAGTGGATGAGGAAGGTCTTATGGAGTTCTTGGTTGAAGAAAGGGGATTTCAGAGGAGAAGAGTGAAGAAGGCAGTAGAGAGGCTGGAAAGAGCCAAAGTTAGGGGGAGGCAGTCCACGCTTGAACTATAATGATTTAATTTCTCCCTTTCAGTTTCTCTGATGAAGGATAAAGATGAAGGAAGTCATCAGAGAAGGAGATATATGGGGCCTTTTTAGGTCAATGGCTTCAAAAGAGATCATTGAAGTTAGAATAACGCATCATGCGGCCTCAAGGCTAATTGAAAGAAAAGCAAAGGAGTATGAGAAGTTAAGCCCTGAGGTGCTCTGCAACATAATTGCCAACACGATAAGAGATGGGAAGTGTTGGATCGGAAGCGATGGGATAAAGATTGCAACTAGGAAGTACACCCTCGCTTGTTCCATTGAGGGTGGAGTTTTGGTGGTTAAGACTGTCATGAGAACAGATGAAGAGAATTGGAAGAAGTTCATGAAGGCTAGACCAAGCCCTTGGAGAAATGTGATAATCGTTTCAGCGCCTAAAAAGGTTTTTAAAGCATTTATACTTTCTCAAAGGGATGAAAACCAAAGCCGTTGAAGTAAGCGATCTCAAGAAAAGATATGGCAAAATATTGGCTCTAGGAGGGCTCTCATTCGAGGTAGAAAGGGGCGAGATATACGGTCTCATAGGACCAAATGGAGCCGGGAAGACGACAACTTTGAGGATTCTTGCAACCTTAATTAAACCGGATTCTGGAAAGGCAAGGGTTTTTGAGTTTGATGTAATCTCCGAGGCTGAGAAGGTGAGGAAGATCATTAGCTACCTTCCTGAGGAGGCCGGAGCCTACAGAAACTTATCCGGTATTGAATACCTCCGCTTCATGGCTTCGTTTTACGTGAAGGATGAGGAGATTGAGGAGGTAGTTCAGGAAGGAGTCAGAATCTCGGGATTAGGGGAAAGGATAAGGGACAAGATAAAGTCCTATAGCCAAGGGATGAAAAGAAGGCTTGCCTTGGCCAGGACGCTCATGATCAAGCCAAGGCTCGCGATATTGGATGAGCCCACAATCGGGCTTGACGTAATGCATGCCCATTACGTGAGGAGCGTGATAAAAAGATATGTCGAAGATCTGGGACTTACAGTTCTTCTTTCTAGCCACAACATGCTTGAGGTTGAGAACCTTTGCGACAGAGTGGGAATGCTTCACAAAGGAAGGTTAGTGGAGGAAGGCAGTCCGGATGAGCTGAAAAGGAGGTATGGAGCAGTAAACTTGGAGGAGGTTTTCGTGGAGGTGACTGCAGTTGCCTAGATCTCTTTTTCCATTATTAAAGAAGGAAATCCTTGATCTCCTCAGGGATCCAAAGATCTTGATAGGAATGATCGTCCTTCCAGCTGTGCTTTATCCAGTGATGGGAACCGCTATGAAGGCGTCGATGTCAGCAGCTGGAAGAGCGGCACTTCAGCTTCCGGTAGCCATACTTGATCTGGATAGAAGCAAAGAATCGATGCTCATCGTATCAGCAATATCGCAAAGCGGAAGATTGATCGAGATGGAAGGCAGCCCCAACGAGGCGATTGAGAGAGCCCTCAACTCTGGAGCCGGGGCCCTTGTGCTGATACCCGATGGTTTTAGAGAATCGCTTAGGTCTGGCACGAGGGCTTCAATCGAGGTAACAGTCTTCTTCAGAGGTGGAGGTTTTCCAATGCAGATCTTCTCGAAGAGACTTGAGGAAGCGATTAATTCAGCTTCGAGGAAGCTTTCAACCCATCTAATCTCCTTGACCTCTGAAGTGGATCCTGATGTTGTTCTGGATCCTCTGGAGCCTAATTATAAGACGGTTTTTCGAGGAGAAACCTTAGACGTTCCTCCAATGGCCGTTGTTGGGGCCATAATTGGCCAGATGACCACGACACCTATGGTGGCCACGCTTGTCCTGGCCTTCGCGATGCAGATAGCTGCAACCTCAATGGCGATCGAGAAGGAGGAAAAGACACTAGAAACCCTGCTAACTCTTCCAACTAGCAGGAGAAACATCCTAATATCTAAACTCGCTGGATCTGCCCTTGTAGCTGGGCTGGGTAGTATTGGAGTTCTGGGGGGCCTCTGGTACTACTTAAGGATAGTTACTGCCATGGAGCCCATACCGAGGGGAATCGCCGTGATGCAATTGAAAGATATTGCTCTTCTAGCCCTAGCCCTCATTGTCGCCAACATGCTGGCTCTAACTCTTGCTATAATCGTTGCTTCTTTTGCCGAGAACGTCAGATCCGCTCAGGCCCTTGTTGGAAATCTCTTCATCTTGATATTCATTCCAGCATTCATGCTAATGTTCACCAGTATAGAAACGCTTCCTACAGCAGCAAGATACGCGCTAAAAGCACTACCCTTCACTCACCTTGCACTTGCAGTTCAACATCTAATCTGGAGAGAGTATCTGAACTACTCAATTAGCCTGCTTTATCTAATCTCTTGGTCGATTGGGCTAATTTTCTTAGCGAGCATGCTTTTCTCATCTGAGAGGATCTTAACAGCAAGGATAGGGTTTAGGATTAGGCGCTAGATTTTTGGTTTTAAGCTGGGCGCTGACAATTGCTGTTTTGATGGATGGGAAATGATTTCAGGGTCCAGGAGATTTCCAAGACATGCCAGGTATCGTGATGTTTGGACCTGGAATCACTGGGGCCTCATCCTCCTTTCCCTTCTCATCTCACTCATGCTTTCCATAATGGTCCTTCTCAGTTCCATCATGAGTTCCCTTGCCTCATTGTACCCCTTTCTCTCTATCAGCGCGCGCTAGAAAGGGGATCTCCGTTTAAATAAGCCTCTGTTCTAACGTCTGATATGTCATAGGATATGGGGAAGATTATCGAAGAGCTTTTCTGTAAGAAAAGTGAGAACTCCACGATTTTCTCAACCTCGTCCGGAGGGACCATTCTTATCGAGATCGTGAGGGACTCCATCTCTTGATTTGATGTTTCCGCGATGCTAACCACTGTTAAGAACAGGATCAGTGCGATGATGGAGCTTCTTTTTCTAGACATTTTTAGCTTATTATGAAATTAAGGTTGCAAAATAAAAAGGAAGATGAAGGCAAGTCGGCAATTATTTCCTCCATAGCCCACTTTAGGAACAGAAGTATGGCTTCCGCCGTGAAGGCTATGGCAGAAAGGGGTAGGTGGACGCGCGGATCTGAGCTCATTATCTATAACGTTCAAAATATTGTAAGTCGGAGAAGCATGATGTCTCATGAAGGTGGTAAATCTCTCGAGGAGCCACCCCTGGAGCAAGAAATTGTGAAGCTCTTAAACAAGGGGCTTGAGAGGGACTTCATAAGTTCAGCTACATATCGAAGGGTTGTAAAGGACGACCCTAACAACGATCCAAGGCTCATATTACTTGCAGTAGAGAAAGACGAGGTTCTAAGGGTGCTGATAGGAGCTAGGAGGACAAAAGAGCCGAAAGAGGTTATTAATCAGCACAAGGCATTGTTTGGATCAAAGCGATTTCAATTCCACCTTACAATAGGAACAAGAAGGTCTTTAAAGTCCTTTATTCAGAGTTCGAGGCCCTAGCCTTTGAAATGGGAGGTAGGCTGATCAGATTCGGTGATTTTGCAAGTTAGTATTTCTTCCCAGGAATGGACTTGTTATACGAATATTATTTGGAAAATCTTATCGATGTAAGCTTTGAAAAGATCGGCGAAGTCGTTAACTATGAGATCGATCTTGGGAAATTCTACATTCCAAGGAGAGTAATTAGGAGAGGAAGCTGCGCGATGATGGAATTTCGTTCAGAAAGGCTCAGGTTCATGAAAGGGAAAGAGTTATTAGGTGGGTTAAGGAGAGATTTTCGCCTTTCTGGGCTTATGAGGTTGGTTTGGGCCTTCGAAGTGAACAAACAAGGGTTTGGCTGGCTGAAGAAGAGGGCAGATTGCTAGGCTTCTCCGGTTATGGTCTGCTTGAGCCGAATTGGTTCGGTCCCATTGGCGTGGTTGAGGAGATGAGAGGCAAAGGCATTGGGACGGTGCTTTTATACAAAGCCATTACCTCGCTCAGGCTCGAAGAGCATCGGATCATTGTCATTCCTTGGACAAACCTCCTTTTCTTCTACTCACAGCTGCCAGGAATCCTTGGTATCAGGCACTTCTTCCGCATGGCTAAAAGGCTCGAATAAAAACTGGCTTGAGTCCCTAGCTTCTCCATCTTATCGCTTGAATGCCAGTTTCTTTCGTCCCTAAATCTTAGTTCCATTGGATCCTTTTATGAGGCGGCATCCCGACCCAACAGAGCTGCAAATTCATGTCTTGTTATTAAAGAGACTTCTTGCTGAGGTTTTTCAATTAGGGCTTCGAAATTACTCAGGTGATTCCATGAAGATATACCTTTCAGCAGACCTAGAAGGAGTTTGTGGGGTGGTGGACGTAGAGCATACTAGGAGAGATGGAAAGGAGCACGACAAAGCTAGAAAATGGATGGTAAGGGAGGTAAACGCGGCAATAGAGGGAGCAATTAAGGCTGGAGCTGAGAAGGTTGTCGTTAACGATTCCCACGGAACCATGAGGAACATCGTGCCAGAGGAGCTTCATCCAGAGGCAGAGCTCATCATAGGATCCCCAAAGCCCATGAGCATGTTAGAGGGGCTTTCAGAGGAGTTCAATGGAACTTTCTTCATAGGCTACCACTCCAAAGCAGGAGATTTCGGAGTTCTAAGCCACACCTACTCTGGAAGGGTAGTTGCGGATCTGAAGATAAACGGTAAATCTTTAGGAGAACCAGGGCTTAATGGGTTGGTATCTAACTTCTTTGGCGTTCCAGTTGCTCTAATCTCAGGAGATCAGTTCGCCGTTAAGGAGGCGAAGGACCTGTTTCCAGGCGTAGTAGGGGTGGTGACTAAGGAAGCTATTGGAAGGTACGTCGCCAAGTTCCCCTCTCCCAGCAGGGTTTGGAAAATGATAGAGGAAGGGGCCTTCAAAGCAGTTAACCTGCTCAAGGAAGGAGGGATAAGACCAATCAGTGTTCCTTCACCTGTAGAAGTTCAGCTAAGGTTCATGAACCCAGGAATGGCAGATCTGGCCCAAATTCTGCCGAAATGTGAGAGAATAGATGCTCTCACGCTGAGGTATGTGGCAAAAGACATGTTAGAGGCTTACAAGGCAATTAGAGCAATGATCTTTCTGGGGTACTCCACCATAAAGTGAGAGCAGGTAAATGGTCCTGAACGGCTTTCCAAGAAACTTTCCACCATTAAGTTTCTCTTAGCATTAGAATTGAGCCAGTAACTATCAAAAGCCCCCCTAAGATCACTCCAATGCCAGGAGTTTCTTTAAACAAGATCCAAGCAAGCATAGTAGCTCCCAAAGGCTCTCCAAGAATTGCCATGGAGACAGCGTGAGCCTTCAGGCTTTTCAGGGCATAGTTATAGGATGTATGAGCCAAGCAAGATGGTCCAAGCGCAAGAGCTAGAAAGATAAGGATCTCTCTGGTCCCATAACCGATTAGAGGAATGCCCTTTACCATCGCAGCTGCGAGAAGAAAGATAAATGCTGTGCCATATACCGATGCTGCATAGGGAATGGTATCCATGAATTTTCTCAGGTATCTGCCAGATATCAGATAGATCGAAAAGGCAATGGATCCAATCAAAGCAAGTGTTATCCCTAGCAGGGAGCTCCCAGTTTTTGGTCTTCCAACCACTGCAATAGCTCCCGCTACTCCCATGAAAATTCCCAACCACTCCCTTTTTGAGGAGGTTCTCTCAGAAGAAGTTTTGAAAGAATCCCAGTCGATATTGGAGCTGAATCCACCAATATGATGCTGGTTGCTACAGGAATTAGCTTAAGCGAGCTTATCCAAGACCAGAAGTGAAGAGCAAGGGAAAATCCTGAAACGATAAGGGCGGCTATTTTGAGCATGTCAAGTTCCAAAATGTCGCGAATTCGCGGTGCCGTGAAATGCCCATTATGCTTGAGGCTATCCCAAGCCTGTATAACGCTATTATTAAGG
>JAVCBX010000065.1:0-8645 GCA_037917635.1 Thermoproteota archaeon
GTCTAGCGCAAAGGTTCCAGCGCCTGTAATGGCGAGACCTCCAACCATAATGGGGAGCAACATGGCCCCTACAACTGCAGCTGGGGTTGCCTCAATCCTTGAGACTTCAGTGCTAATCACCTTAACAGGAGTTGCAAGCTCTGGGCTCAGATTAGCTTGTTCCAACCTTCTTTTCAGCTCTTTCTCCGACAGCTCTTTAAAAGCAAGTTGAAGCTGGCTCATCACCACGCTGGACCTCATGTTGAAAGGATCATAGTATATGAGGACCTTTGCTGAGCATTTTGAGCTGCTTAAGTTTGATCGAAACCCCTTAGGAATGACCAAAACTAGGTCTGCCTTATTCTCAAGGATTAGCTGGGTTGCATTCGCCTTGGAGCTTATTATGGTCCCATTTATACCGGCTCTTGCGAGGATCTCATCCCTTACCAGCGGAACCGAAGGCAAATCCTCCACTACTACCAAAGTAACTGTCTGAACGATTCCTCTTGGCGCCATGAGTAGGAGGGGTATTGACATGGAGAGCGGAATCAATATCATTGGGAGCAGTATTACGTTCAGGATGGTTCTTCTGTCCCTAAGGGCTTCAGTTAACTCCTTCCAAGCGACCAGAAGGACCCTATTATCTATGCCGTATCCCAGCTCCCCTAAGCCCCTCGTTAGCCTGACCTTTCCAGAGGATCCCTTTTTCCCAAGCATCTCACGTCGCCTCCGCCTTAACAAGTCTTATGAAAACTTCTTCAAGCTCTTTCACTCCCTCGAGCCTCTTTATCTCGTCGATGGGTCCTGTGTAAACTATCTTCCCCCTGTGCATTATTGAAACCAAGTCGCAGATGCGCTCTACCTCCAACATGTTGTGAGAAGCTAGAAGAACCGTGTTTCCCCTTTCAGCATATTCCTTAATCATAGATCTTATCTCCCTTGCACTTATCACGTCAACCCCGCTAGTAGGCTGATCTAGAAGGAGAACTGGTGGCTCATGAAGAATTGCCCTTATAAACGCGATCTTTTTCCTCTGTCCAGCGCTAAGCTTTTCTGCTATGAAGTACCTCTTCTCCTCCAGTCCTAATAAGGAGAGATGCTCGTTAATTCTCCTCCTCAGCTCTTCCTCAGGAACCCCATGAAGCTTACCGAAGTATATCAGGTTCTCCTCAGCAGTAAGCCTAGGATAAATTCCTGTTTCCTCAGGAAGGACCCCTATTAAGCTTTTTGCTCTTTCAGGCTCCCTTAAAACATCGTATCCATGAACCCAAACCCTTCCTTCCGTAGGCCTTAATACCCCATATATCATCCTGAATGTGGTGGTCTTTCCAGCACCATTCGGTCCCAGCAGGCCAAAAACTACGCCCTTTGGCACATCTAGATCTATATGATCTACTGCTAATAGGTCTCCGAAGACTTTGGTCAGGCCCTTTGCCTTAACAGCCTCCATTTCACTTATTCCAATCCAATCAAGCATAAAAAGAATTCTCACCTCTAACCAATTGACTTAAGCCTTAATCTCCTCTTAATGCAGCCTAAAATGCTAGCAATCCCCAGAAGGAAAGCTGAGCAGATTACGATGCTTGAGCCAACAGGTATGTCGAGCACGAAGCTGAGGTACACCCCTGAAACCGCTGATCCGAGACCAATCAAGGCTGACAGAGCCACTGTCCTCTTCATGTTCTCTGAAAGTTGAAGCGCGCTTGAGGCTGGGATGTATAAAAGGGAGAAGACCAAGAAGCCACCAGTTATCCTGAGAGTTAGAACAACGACAAAGCCCGTTAAAGCTATCAGGACGTATGAATATGCCCTAGCGTTTATGCCTTCGGCCTCTGCCAGCCTCTTATCGAATAGGATTGGAGAGATTCTGTTCCAGAAGGTGATAAGGAACAGGGCATAGAGGAGCGAAAGAGTTGACAGAAGGATCAAATAATCCAGCGTAACCGTCAGAACGCTTCCCCAAAGCACCTGACTCACCTTCTCAGCTTCAAGGACTATTCCTGGAGAAAGGATCATGAATATGAAGGTTAAAGCGTTGTAGATTGAGAAAAGCGTCATGGAAACCATGTCAACCGGGACGTTGAGCGTATCGGCCAATGGCCCCAAAATCAAAGCAGTTAATAGAGCAAAGGAAATTCCGCTGATTATGGGATTTGTGTTAATTAGCAGGCTTAGAGCAGCTCCTGCAAGAGCTCCATGAGCCAGAGCAAAGGAAACAGTTCTGAGCCCAAGTCTGTTGCACAAGACTCCGCTGCATCCGCTAAGCGATCCTGCTAGGGCTCCTGCAATTGCCGCAGTTAGGAGCAACTCCATCGTTAATCACCCTCGATCCTAACTATCCTGCCCTCCTTCATGTAAACCGTCTTGCTACAGATTGAGGGCCTGAAGGAAGCATCGTGACTTACCATGACCACTGTGGTCCCCCTTCTAACGAGCTCTGGGAGTATCTGCTCTGAAAGCTGGGCCCTTGACTCCATGTCAAGTGAGCTGAAGGGCTCGTCAAGCAGGAGAAGCTTCGGATTCCTAATCAAGGCCCTGGCCAACATAGCCTTCTGCTGCTGTCCACCACTTAGCCTTCCAAATGGCCTCTCTGCAAGCTCTCTTATTCCAAGAAGATTCAGAAGCCTGAAAACATCGTCCCAATCCCTCTGGCTAAGCCTTCCAAGGGGCCTCATTGGTGAAAGACCCATAGCTACAACCTCCTTGAGGGAGAAAGGCTCCCCAGCAGGTTTCATGAAGTCCTGAGGAAGATAGCTGCAGTGCTTTCTCGCTAAGAATGCTTGCTCAGGTATCTCATAACCTAGAACGTAAATCTTCCCCTTTTCAGGCTTCAGAAGTCCTAGGATTGTCTCGAGAAGTGTTGTCTTTCCCGATCCATTGGGGCCAGAGATTAGGACCAGCTCTCCCTCTCTCACCTCAAGGGAGATATTCCTTATTGCAGGCCTATCCATGCCAGAGTAATAGACCGATACCTTTTCTAGCCTAATTACATCTTTATTTCGAATATCTGATCCTCCTTTAAGCTCAGCAACCACTTCACCGCTTCCTCCATTCCCAGCTTTAGGCAGTTCTCGACCACTTCTTCCCTGACCCTAAGCTCCAGGCTATTGCTTCCCCTCTTCTCGAATTTAATCCTTATTTTTGATGAGTTTTCGGTCTCTATGTTGAGCTTCCCAAGAGTGCAGCCTGACGAGCATTGAATTCCGTCTATCACACACGAAAAGGGTGTTTTTAAAGGCAAGCTTACCCTTGCCCTTAGATCGCGCAAATCCTTTGGCTTTAGAACTTTTACTGCCATTCTTCCAGCTATGTAGCCTATCGTGAGAAATGGACCAAGATGACCGTGAAATTTGGCCGCTTGCTCAAGGGTAAGCAAGCCAATTACCTCCTGGAAATTAGAAGATAGCCAAGAAGAGCTGCTTCTACAAGAGCTATGATCCCTAAGGAGTAGGTTAAGGCTCTGTAAGTTTTGAGGGATCTCTCCAATGAACTCAATTCCCTCCTTAGCTCATACTCGTGCAAAGCATCAAATAGCTCCCTTGAGTTGTAAGAGAAGACGTGAGAAAGATTTAGAACCCCCTTCCCCGGATCTGGAAAGTTCGTAAGCACCACGTGCACCGCTCCTATCTTGTCAGCTATGTACTTCCCACAAGCAATTCCGCTTTGAAGGTTGCTCACTACCAGCATTACCCCTTCTTTTTGGCCTATCTCAATGAGATCAGCTATGTCCTTCGATGAAAGTTTTTCAGGAGGGCCAAACTCAGCAACCACCTTAAAACCCAGCCAGGAGACGAAGGGCTCTTGCCACTTCATGCAGATCACAGAAACCCCTTCTACACCTCTTCTAGATGCTTCTTTCTTCAGGCGTCTTGCAATTGAGTTTATGCTTTCCAAGCACTTCATCAGCCTTTCAGAAGTGTCTAGGCCCAAATTCTCCTCTAAAATCTCCGAAATCCTGATGTAATAGCTTGAAGCTCCCTCAGGCGTGTTCCAAGTTCCAGAGATCTTGACCAGAGTTGCGTTTGATCCAGATGCCTCCACAAGCTTGCTTAACCACGCTTCCATCCCGTGATACAGTATAAGATCTGCCTTTCCGACAAGCTCTACATCCCTAGGCCTCACATCGTAATGTGCAGGACAAGCAGAGGTGCTTGCAACTATGTAGATCTCAACCTGCTCCCCAGCAAGGTCCTGGACTATGCTGCCAAGAACGCTGGTAGTGCAGATAATAACAGGCCTTTGACGTTGAGCAACAAGTTCTGCAAGAGGAACCAATATTAAGCACGAGCAACAAAGAAGGAGGAAGATCTCCTTCCTCAAATGATTCACCCATCAGGTTGATTCTGTGTTACTATATATCAATTTTGGTGTTACCGAAGCGCTCTCACGTTTGGGTCCAATTAAACTATAAATTGGGATCTGGATTTTCTGGATGATGAAACTAGATAAAATATTGGTCTTAGTGCTCCTTTTTGCCCTTGCAGTCCCTAAGGGAATTGAAAGAGTCGAATGTCATTATGCCTGGCTTAGCGTGGAGCCAAGACTGGTGATGCAGGGAGGCGAGTTCCGGATTAGGTACAACCTCTCGAAGTTCTTCACCCTTCCAACCGGAGGGGTAGTTGTCGCGAAGAGGAGGGTGAGGGAGATCAACATATCGGTTGAAGTTCCACCGGGCTTGATTTGTGCCATAGAAGGGCTAGAAGTGACTGGAAACGGTACGATAACGAGGGAGGTTAAGGGTCAAATCGCTAGAGTGAAGGCTGGAGAAGACATAGGGACGCTGAAGCTCCTTGCTAAGGTTAAGGTCCCTCTCGACTACAAGGAGGGGATTTATGAGGTTAGGGTAAGGGCGATTGCCAGGGAGGTCGATCAGGAGGGAAATGAGGTTTTTGTTGATTATTCCACCTCAGAGAACGTAGAGATAAGGACCTTTGGGCCAATATTCTCTATAAGAGCTCAGCCAGAGAAGGTTGAGCCCCCTCAAGCCGTCGGAGTTATTGTTACCATAATACACGACGAACCAGTTCCTCCCATTAACATAACTAACCTGACGCTAAGGGTCATACCGCCTCCTCCAAATGAGCCACAAGTGATTCCTCTTGTGGACATATTTGGAAGGTCTTTCCTTGTCCCTGGGAGATCCATCAGGTTTCCGAGGCCCATATACGTTGAGATAGGGGAAGAAACGCCAGGAGGGGTTAAGGAGATAAGAGCTATCTTGGAGTTCTGGGTTCTAGGAAGGAAGAAGGTGATAGAGACGAGTACTAACGTGACGATACTAAAGGAAACGGAGCTAAACCTCTCAGCTCAAGTTCCATCTGAAGCAAGCAACGGCAGCTCGCTCAACATAAGGCTAGAGGTGACTAACGTCGGGTCATTCAAAGCGAGAAGAGTCATAGTTTTGGGAGAGATTGGAGGGAGCAAATCCGTTGTAGAGGTGGGAGACATTAATGCTGGCGAGTACAAGGTCATTGAGATGAGCTTGCCTGTTTTTGGAGCTGGGAATGAGACCCTTAGGATAAGCGTCTATTGGAACAATGAGTATCCACCAGAACAGGTTAGAAAGTCATTTGAGTTCACCGTCTTCGTCAGAAAAAGCGGTTTAAATTTGACCCCCATCCTAGCTTTAACGTTATTAATCGTTTTAATAGGGTGGTTTGTTGGTAAGAAGGCAGTTAAGCGTATCTCTTCCTCCTGAGAAACTTGAAGAGCTTAAAAAGCTCTTAATAAGGTCTGGAGGGGTGGAAGTTGAGGGAAGGAGGGCACACGAAGCTTACAGGATCAGGTTGGATGGTAAGCTCCTCATAGCTTACTTGACCGGTACAATCGTTTTCCACGAAGAACTCGCACCTCTAGTCTCAAGCATGTTCAAGGGATTCGGAGTTAGGGTAGGCATAGATGAGGTGGGAAAGGGAGAGGCGGGGGGACCTCTAGTAGTCTGTGCAGTTGCTTTTGACGATGAAGGGAGGGAGAAAGCAGTTTTATCTGGTGTCATTGAGAGCAAGATGTTGAACAGGAATAAGGCATCTGAAATAGCAAGAAAAGTGAGAGAGGCTGCTATCTCAGCTGGAATTGTTGTCATTTCGCCTGAGGAATTCAAGAAGTTTTGGAAGAAGGGGAATTTAAATGAATTGTTGGCGAAATGGCATGCAATTGCCTTGAAAAGAGCTATTTCAACCCTGAAGAGGGTGGATGAGATCTTGGTAGATTCCTTTGATGAAAGAAGGCTTAGAACCAATCTGGAACCTATTGCTAAGGATTTAGGAGCAAAATTAACGCTTGAAGAAGGAGCAGATAGGAAATACATAGAGGTAGCAGCTGCAAGCGCTCTCGCAGCTGCTATAAGGGCTGATCTCATTAGAAAGGGAATGAGATCAAAGAAGTGGGGAACCTCTTAGTTTTAATATTCCAAGCCCCCATCATTTTCAAGGATGATGATACCACCCCAGATTGAGAGCTGGCCTCAATGATATGCCCTGGGGTTACTGATCCTAACGTCGTTACGATGATCAGCTCTCATCTTAAAGCTTGTTAACTTACACCCTAAATATATGTTAAATGGGTCCTATCTTCCCGATGAGATTCCTTTCATACCTCATGCTTTTCATGCTTCTAGCCTCATTCACTCCTCTTAACATGGCTGAAGGATACGAAGAGGATCTTAGGCCATTCTGCCCCTTAAAGACCATCATAATGACGAAGCATGGTCCAAAGGCTCTGGTCATTTACGGGGAAAATGCTGCAAAAATGGATGTAGATGCTTCTCAGCTAATAGCTGATTACATTCAGTCTATAGGCGGAGAAGCTCCAGTCTTAAACGCAAGCAAGCTGACTCAATTGGATTTGGCGCACAATCACTTGATAGTGGTGGGAGGTCCTGTTGCAAACGAGTTGTCAAGGACGGTAAACGAGACATCGAGGT
The DNA here is from genome assembly GCA_037917635.1 of Thermoproteota archaeon. Lineage (GTDB taxonomy): Archaea > Korarchaeota > Korarchaeia > Korarchaeales > Korarchaeaceae > QMVU01. The sequence goes on from JAVCBX010000065.1 coordinate 6,902, forward strand.
TTTCGATGTTCTTGAGGGAGGACGGGTGGTACCTAAGGGTAAATTACACTCCAGGAGGCACTTGGGGAGGCAAGTTCGAGGTGGGGGTAGTCGGAGCGATGCCGAACCCTTGGAACGAGAACTACACCCTGATTTACGTGGCTGGCATAAACAGGTATGCTACCTTCGTCTCCGCCCTGAAGCTGATTGAACTGGGGGGAAGCGCGAACTATTGGGCAGTGGTGGTGCTAAACAGGTACGGTCAACCCCTCCCGCTTAGGGAGTATAGGATCTATAAACTGCCGCCCGCCCCTCCAGAGCTTTCATTCTTGAACATAACTGAGAAGGGAAGTGTTCCTCAAGGAGTTACAAGGGTGTGGATAATAGCCCATGAAGAGAGCCGCTGGTACGTGATTAGAGGAGCAAGCGATGGAGAATATCCATTAATGAACGAGTACAATGCCTTTTACCTTGAAATGAGCGTAAATCAATCAAGAAGCCTTGGGAAGGGGGATAACATCTCGATTTTCCTAGGAGTCTACTCTAGCAGGCTATCCTTCGAGCTTGAAGCTCCAGAGCCCTGGCAACATGCTTCAATTCGTTATAACCCTCTCTACTCGAACTTCACCTTGTTCGTTGAGGGAGCCTTCCTCGAGAAGGACGAGTTGGTCCCAATCCCATGGACCGATAACAAGGCCTTCATTCGGATAGAAACCATGGAACAAGATGGAAGGTTTGAGCTTGTTGTCTTCGAGTACGTTGGTGATGTTCTATTAGGAACTGAGCTTGTTAGGCTTAACCTCACTAGAGAGAGAGCTGGCTCCTTCCAGATATCTCCAGGACCAGATCTTAGACCGACTCAGGTAGGTTTTTACGTCTCTGACTTTTCTTTAGCCTCTAAGTGGGCTAAAATAGACCTTAGAATTGATTTTGGTCCTCAAGCAGATCGCTCCCTAAATCTCACTGATTTGAACGAGGTTGGGGATGACATAAACCCCTGGGAGGATCTTGGCTATCTAATACAGTACCAAGAAATGAAGTTGTGGCTTATAAAGAGCGAAAGGGTTTGGGTCCCCTACTGCGAGGGTCTTCTAAGGAATTCATCAGTAGATCCTTACTTATGGACGGAATGTAAGCCTTATATTCTTGGAGCAAATGATTGGCTTGTAGCAACGCTGCCAAGGAGCGGGGATTAGGGTGCTGGAAGGGTTAACAGAGCTGATAAGATACCACGCTGTCAAGAACGCTCTGAGGTATGGGAAGGCTAAGGAAGGACCCGTTATATCCAAGGTGATAGCTGAGAGGCCTGAGCTCAGAGAAAACATAAAAGAGCTGGTTAAAGAGGTCAAAAGGATTGTTAAAGAGATAAACAGTCTTGACGAGGCGTCCCTTAAGGAGCTTGCAGAAAGGATTGGAGTTTCTGAAGAGGGGAAGGAGAAGAAGCTTGAGCCAAGGAAATGGCCCCCTTTGCCAAATGCAGAGGCCTATGAGGTTATAGTGACGAGAATGGCTCCTGAGCCAAACGGATATCCGACTCTTGGTCACGTAAAGGGCCTTTTAGTCCCTTTCATTTACGCAAGGCTCTATAAGGGGAGATTTCTGCTTAGGTTCGAGGACACAAATCCAAGGGTAGAGAAAATCGAGTATTATGATGCAATTAGAAGGGAGCTAGGGATAATTCTGGAGGCTGCCGAAGAGGAACTCGGACTATCGCCAGGAAAGTGGGATGAGGAGATAATAGAGTCAAATGAAATACCCAAGATGT
>JAVCBX010000179.1:0-8397 GCA_037917635.1 Thermoproteota archaeon
AAAGCCATTCTTTACAGAATAAAGTTGATTGAACCAGAATTTGAGTACAGGACTGACAGATTTGTCCCTTTGTGGGAAGGGATCAGCTCGCAATAAACAGGAAGGGAGATGTCTCTCCTTGCTTGTTTGCTTTGCACAGTTACTCCGCCTGGATAGATGGAAGAAGAAAGGAGATCAACCAAATAAAGTTTGGAAACATCGTGGAGAGAGATCTGATGGATATCTGGTGGGATAAAAGGTATGCCGAGTTCAGGGCACATGTAGAGCTTCTACAGTTTCCATCTTGTAACGACTGCCCCTATGAGGAGTTCTGCGACATGGCTTCATCTAATGAGCTTGACTGCTGGGGGAACTCCCCTAGCTGTGCTGCCTGTCCATATTTTCGTAGAGTAGTCCTTTGTCCAAGGACAGAGCTAATGGAGAGACTGATCTTAAGATAGCAAGCACTATGGTGTTTTGGCTCTCATCTATTATTTGGAAATTAGAAACCAGGCTTCAATATTATATACCCTTCTTTTGGCCTAAAAGATAGGTGATCTAAAATAGGATTTCTTAAGAAGTTCGGAGTAAAGAGGTGGAGCCCAGCATTTAACATGATGTTGAAACACGCTGACATGACGCTTGATGTGGTTAATAACCTGAAAGAAGCAATTTCCCTTAAGGCAAATGGTGATGAAGAGGGTAGCCTGATAAGGATCAGGGCAATAGACGCTAAGGAGCATGAGGCAGATGAGATGAGGAGGAAGATTATGGAAAAGCTGACGGAGGGAGTTCTTCCACCAATAAGTAGGCAGGATCTGATTCACTTGGCAAGGAGGCTCGACTACATAACTGATTACGCTCACGAAGCAGCCAGGTACCTGACGTACACAGACCTAAGGGATTTCCCGGAGGACTTAAAGCAGAGCTTAATCAAGCTGGCTGATGAAACAGTTAACTGCGTAAGAGCGACTAAGGAGGCAATTAAAGCTCTGGAGACGGATTTCAAAAGGTGCTTGGAGCTCTGCAACGAGGTCGAGAGGATAGAGGTTGTTTGCGATGGTCTTTATCTTGAGCTAATTGGGAAGCTTCCAGCGATAAAAGGAGTTCCATGTGGGCTTCTCCTCCTAATCCACGACCTAATAATCTCGATTGAAAACGTGTCAGATGCATGTGAGAACACGGTAGATGTCATGAAGGCGGTTGTGATCAGAGTGGCTGGTTAATTTATACCCGTCAGCACCTTTCTAAACAAGAAACTTATCACTGCCGTAGTTGGAAAGGTCGCAATCCAGGAGAAGACTATTTCCCAGATCTTCCTGAGATTGATTGGCGCTCTCTTCGCAAGGGCCATACCAGCTATCGAAGCCACCAAAACATGGCTTCCTGATATAGGAAGCCCTAGCCACGTCCCTGCTAGCATTATTGTTGCCGTTGAAAGCTGGGCTATCAAGGCCATTCCTGGAGACATTCTTATTATCTGAAGGCCTACTGACTCCATAACCCTTCTTCCAAACGTGTAAAGCCCTATTGACATGCCAGCGCCGCAGATCACCCTTAGCAGAAGGGGTTCTCCAAGCATCACGGAAAGGAATGCGGTTGCATTTCCTATGTCGTTTGCTCCCCTTGAGAAGGAAGTTAATGAAGCCCCTAGCGTAAGTACTAAAGCTGAGGAGAACTCCATTCTGTCCCTGTCTCTAAGGCCCCTTGCCTTGGATATGACTATCTTTGAAAATGCCAAGTACATGAAGAATGAAGCCACCATCCCCAACGCAGGTGAGAGGATCCACCCCATAACCACCTTCTTAACGACGCTCCACCTCACTCCACTTAATCCTCTTATAGCGAGGCCTACTCCTATAACTGCACCAACGGCGGAGTGAGTAGTGGATACTGGCCAGCCAAGAGAGGATGCCAAAGTGAGCCAGGTAGCCACTGAAATCACGATGATCAACGCTTCCATAAGACCGACTCTAAGCGAGAGAACCCCTTCTCTCAAAGTCTTCTCGACCCTTCCTCCCAGAATTACGGCGCCCAAGAAGTCCATTAGTGCTCCAAGAGCTAAGGCCCCTGATTGAGTTAAGAAACCGCTTCCAGCAACCGTCGCCATAGTCTCGTCATTAGCGCCAATGCTCCAAGCTATGTAGATAGCTGAGCTAAGTGCAATCACCAACAGTGTTAGGCCCAACTCTCATCTCCTTGAGACGATTGCTCAAGATTGACCTGAATTTATGGCTATACGATCCCGCATTGTAGGAGGCCTATAAAAACTACGATAAATAACAGGGCTCTAATTAGGATCAAGAAAGATTAAAAACGCCTTAAAGGATCCTCGCGAACCCCTGTCTCTTCAACTAAGAGGTAAATTAAGAGGAAGGCAGCAGCGCTTCCAATTAAGTTTGCAATTATTGGGGCCCTAAAACCAAAGAGATCGAAAAGCAATCCCCCGATGTAAGGAGCTGGAAAGGCCAACATGCCCCTAAATGCTTGAAGTTTTCCCATGGCCTCGGCTCTTCCCTCCATTTGAACGCTGTCAGCGATCAAAGCGGCTATCGCAGGGACCCAAGATGCTATCATTAACCCATAGGGAACCTGCAATGCAGCAAATGCGATAAAACTCTTGGAAAACAGCCAACCAACCAGACAGATCATTCCAACCATCTCTGAAACCAAAAGGAAGAGCTTTCTTCCATACCTATCTATCAACTTCCCTATCGGGATCTGAGATGCCCCCAAACAAGCGATAGGATGGTTGAAAGGAGGCCAAGCTGATACTTTGTGAAGCCGTAGGCCTTAACAAGCATTCCATAAAGTATGTAGGATCCCATTCCCACGCGAAGGCATCGACGGTTGTGGCAAGATAAAATCCCCTCAGATGGGGTTCAGGCTTAAAAAGCTCCTTTAACGCTGAAATTAATGAAAAACCAGGCCTGATGCTTGGACTTTTCCCTTCAGGGTTTCCTTGACAAAGAAAACGGTTAAAGCAATGCTGAGAAGATCGACAGATGTGCAGGCTAGGGATATGGGTCCATATCCCCACCTCATCGCTATCATCCCACCAATGGGAGCCGCTAAAGCATAAATGATGGTTGATGGAGCCATTAGCACGTTATAGGCTGTGCCTCTCTCATCCCTTCTCACAGATTCAGCGATTAAAGAGGCAACTGCCGGATTGTGCTGCTGAAAGCTGGCAGAAAGTCCATGAAGATCGAGTAAAGAATGAGGAAGGGCCAATCTCTTGCTAGAAAGCGTATGACTATGGCAATCGCCCTTAAGGCGTATGACAACATTATGAAGGGCTTCCTTCCAGCTAAATCCGAAAGCCTTCCCCACAGCGGAGAGGAAATCGAAGAAAGCAAAGTCAATATGGCTCGCAGACCACCTAAAACCGACATAGATGCCCCCAAGCTAAGAACGAATGGCTGCCAGATTGGAAATAGCATCCCATAGCCCATTGAGCTTATCACAGATAAGAGGAGAAGAACCTTGACGTTTCCCTTTAGAACAAGCGCTTTTCTAACTTCTGCCAATTTTTGGCCAGCTCATCGGAGCACCTTATAGTGATAAGAAGGATTCATAAAATCAAACTAGTTAATGGGTTACAACGATTTCTTTAAGGAAAATCGAAGAAATTCGCCATTCAATCAGAAAACCTGAGAAATTCCTAAATCTCTCCAGCCAAATACTTAGGTTAAAACTTAATAACAAATCAACAATCAAGCCACGATGCCTGAGTTCCTAGAGGCTCTCACCGAACTAGGGTACTTGCTACACCTCACCTTAGTCTTAGTGCTTGCACTAATTTACGCAAAAAGAAGATCAGTAGTGCTTCTCCCTGCGATAATGTTCGCTTCCTTGTTCTGCTTTAAGCTTGGATTTGAAGCTCATCAAGTTTTGCATGGAATCTCGCCTCTAGCAGCTGCCTTAATCGTCTTCGTTGCGGGCTTAGAGCTGGACATCGAGACCTTCATAGCAGAGAAGGAAAAGCTATTTCTGATGTTTTCGATAGAAGTGGCGATATTCCTCTCCCTCTTTTACCTGTTAAGCATGGTGTTTGGAGATCCCACATCCCTAGCCCTAGTTGCAATAATGGCAGCTTCGAACGAGATGTTTATCCTTGAGCTGAAGAAAATTGGTAATGAGAGGCTTGCAAATTTCGGAATAGTTCTTTCTGTGTTGGAAGACTGCTTAGCTGTATTCCTGCTTTCTGTAGGATTTTTTACGGAAATGAGCTTGAGGGGAATAAGAGTTCAGGCCTTGAAGGCCCTAACTATAACGGCCCTTCTCATACCAGCTCTATACTTTATAGCTAGGCCCTTCAGCAAATTCATAAAGAGATGTACTAGGTTAGATGCAAAGATCTTCAGCACCATACTTTATATCTTCATTCTGACATCCATAGGTCATGTGCTTAACGTTCCAGAGGCAATCCCAGTCTTTATAGGAGCTTTAATGCTCTCTATTTATGGCTTTGATAAGGAAACATTCAAGAGCATAGAGAACTACCTAATGTTGGCCCTTTTGGGTTTTATATCTTCCCTCCCCTTCAGCTCGGAGGTATCCATGAGCTTCAAAGAGTTCTTTGTCTCGATGGGTTACGGTCTTATCTTTGCTGTCGTTGCATTCTTGCTAAGAGGATTTATGCTGCTAGTTTCTTCCCTTTTCGCTGGATTCAGTTTAGAAGAGGCTCTTAAACTTTCCCTTACCCTGTCAAACACTGGAGAGTTCGGGCTCTTAGTTCTAGCTGGAATGGCTCCAGTACTCCCTCCCATCGTCGTATTTGCCGCGATGTTCGCTTATGCCTTTAACTTGACAATCGAGTCCGAGGTAACGCTAAGGGTGGAGAAGCTGGTTCCGATGCTAATCACAAAGATGCCAAGGAAACTAGTTGAGGGTCTAAGCTCGCTGAGCTCGCAAGCAGCTTCATTCGTCGAGGATCCTGAGTTTAAGAGCTGGATGTACGGAACCGTAATCAGGCTAGTGGTCATCTACATCCTCCTAACCTCATCAAAGCTGCTCCCACCCGGCCACAGACTAGCTGGACTCATATTTGCCATTTTCTCAATGGGAGCATTTATCTCATCGATCCAGCACACCTACACCTTCTTTGAGAGGCACATAATCAGGCAGTTCGATACGTTTGGAAGGGTTGAGATGACCTTCCTCCTGATCTTGAGGCTTCTATTCACTTACATAGCTCTAGCTCCGGTTATGGACTTACTTGAAACTTTAATAAGGGGCGAGGAAGGCCTTTGGCTTCCTTTGTCCTCTCCTATCTCACTCCTAGGAATGTTTGGAGTTGCCTACTTGCTCAACAGAATAACTGATGAGGTCATGAGGAGGCTGACGAAGTCTCAAAGAAAGGATAGGATAAAAAGGGGTTTGGTCTGAGACGCATCAAAGCCTTCAAATAGGCATCAAGGCGTAAGATATGAAAAGGGGAAGCAAAGTTATCGAAAGTATGTTTTGAAGCTTAACCAAGATGTGAAGGGAGGGACCAGCTGTGTCCTTAAGAGGATCTCCGAAGGTATCGCCTATCACAGCTGCCTCATGGCTCTTAGAACCCTTTCCTCCAAAACTTCCAGCTTCTATATACTTCTTTGCATTGTCCCATGCCCCCCCAGCATTGTACATCAACATCGCTAGGATGCCGGACACCACCTTGACGGCAATCAGATAGGCAGCCAAAGCCCAAACGTTTAGAAGGAAGCCCATAAGAACCGGAGTTATGAGACCGAGCATGGTTGGTGGGATCATGTGCTTTAAGGCGTTCTTCGTAGTTATGTCAACGCAAGTTGAGTAGTCAGCCTTGGCCTTTCCCTCTAACAAGCCCTTTATCTCCCTAAACTGCCTTCTTACCTCCTCTACAACTTGGAAGGCTGCCCTTCCCACCGCCCTTATAGCCCAAGCTGAGAAGAGGAAAGGTATTGAGGCCCCAACTATCACCGCGACTATGCTAACTGGATCAAAGAGGTTCGCTATCACGTCGTGAACGCTTTTTATTTCGATCCCAAGAAGGGAAGCTGCCTCGGTCAGGTAAGCGAACAGTATAACAACGGCAGTTAGCATCATCGTTGCCATCGCATATCCCTTCGTAACAGCCTTAGTCACGTTTCCGACAGCATCAAGCATTTCAGTTGATTCTCCAACCTCATCGGATATCCCTGACATCTCTGCGATCCCATCAGCATTATCAGAAATTGGACCGAAGGTGTCCGATGCCATCACTATGCCCGTGGTCGATAGTATGCCCATGGTGGCCGCTGCTATACCGTATATTCCCTTGAATCCCCCTCCGCTTATGAAGTAAGAAGCTATCGTGACTATTGCTATTACAAATACGGGCATAACAGCGCTTTCAAGGCCATAGGAGAATCCTGTAATTAGATTTATTGCAGCACCGCTTTGAGAGGCCCTTGCTATCTGTTTCACAACCCTTCCGCCAGCTCCTGTGTAGTATAGAGTTAGAAGGGCCACAACGAGGCTGGCAGAAAGGCCGAGGGCCGCGCAATAGAAGAGGCTAATGTCCTCCATGTACCACTTGGCTAAAGCGTAAAAACCTACGAGGCAAACGGCTCCTGAAATGAATAAGGTAGAGTAAAGGGATTTCGTAACATCTCTAGTCCTCCTGATTGATAGTATTCCTATCATCGTGCCTATCACTCCTATGGACTCTATGAGTAGGGGGAAAAATACCGCCTTGAAGCCGTAAAAGGCGTAGAAGGCCATTCCAAGTATCATGGTTCCTATTATGTTGTCTGAGAAAGACTCGAAAAGATCAGCTCCCCTTCCAGCACAATCTCCAACATTATCTCCTACAAGATCAGCTATAACTGCAGGGTTCCTCGGATCATCCTCGGGTATCTTGGCCTCGACCTTTCCTACTAGGTCTGCTCCAACGTCAGCAGCCTTAGTGTAAATTCCTCCCCCTAGTTGGGCGAAGAGGGCAGCTAAGCTTGCTCCGAAGCCAAAGCCAACCAGCAAGCTTGGCTTCTTGAAGAAGTAATACATTAAGCCCAGCCCTAGCAACGACATTCCCACTATCGAAAGGCCAGTCACGGCCCCTCCTCTAAAGGCGATTATCATAGCATCTGCAGCGGACCTTCTAGCTGCATTTGCAGTCCTCACATTGGCCCTTACTGCAATGCTCATTCCTATGTAAGCAGCAAGCAGGGAAAAGGCGGAGCCAAGAACGAAGCCGAATGCAATTTCCCACCTAAGGAAGATCAATAGCAGCAAAGCCAAGGGAATTACGAAGTAAATTATAGTTGAGAACTCCCTTTTGAGGAAAGCAGAGGCCCCCTCCTGTATGTAAGAAGCTACCTCCCTCATCCTCTCCGTTCCAGGATCCTCCCTCATGACAAGCCAGGCTAGAAGGCCAACGAATCCCATGGCTAAGCCACCGACCAAGGCGGCGATAAGTCCGGGGTTCAATGCAACCACCTCTCTTCATCGAAGCACTAGCTGGCTCTTATCGGGCATGAATGATTTAAATCCTTATCCCTTTCCCAACTCTCAACCCTTTTATCTGAACCTCAAGTCCCTGGTCTCAGCGGCTCAAAATTCTTTTCTTTTTAATCTAGAGGGCAAATAAGCCATCATTTTTAAGCTTTAGGACATAGTTCAACCGCTTATGGATCAGAAGGTCTCTTCGTGCAAAACTCTTTCCAATGGCATTCTTCTAGGGCCTCTTGGGCTTTCAGCAGGCTTACCAATTGGTATTATTGCAACTGGCCTAACCCCGCTTGGAGCTCTTATGACAGAGGATACTGCCCTCTCATCAAATGCCCCTACCCAGCAGGTTCCGTATCCCATCGAGTAAGCAGCTAGTAACATGTTCTGTATTGCGGCTGCCGTATCTTGGATGCAGTAAAGCGTTCTTCCTCTTTCCCCATACCTTGAGGCACTTCTGTTCTCGTTAGCGCAAACAACAACTACTACGGGGGCCTCTGCAATGAAAGACTGGCCAAGAGCAGCTCTTACCAATTCCCTCTTCCTGCCAGGATCCTTCACAACGACGAACTCCCAAGATTGCATGTTTCCTGCAGAGGGAGCCCATGTAGCAGCCTCAAGAATTTTTCTCAGATCTTCATCCGGTATTGGATCATCCCTGAACCTCCTAACGCTTCTTCTACCGAAAATAGCCTCCATGACATCCATACTTCATCCAAGATGTTTTACACTGAAAGCTTAATTATTTGCCCCTTTTGAAACGGAAAAGGCGAAGCTTGGGTAAGGAGCAAGATAATAATAAAAAAAGGGTGATGAGCTATTGAGAGGCCATCATGGTGATAAGGCTTCAATTGGCATTGGACCTTGTTGAATTGGGGAAAGCCCTCGAGATAGCAACAAAAGCTTCAGATATTGCCGATTTGATCGAAGCAGGAACTCCTTTGATCAAATCAGAGGGAATGAGAT
>JAVCBX010000032.1:0-8324 GCA_037917635.1 Thermoproteota archaeon
GTTTCACATCCTTAATCCCTTTGAGTTCGGTGTGGATGGGAGCGTTGAAGTTAGCGGGGCCGGAATGGCATACCTCGTTTATCGCCACTTGGTTGGTAAAGACGATGAGGGCCTGTTGGTCGCGATAACTGGAGCCTTGGGGGATCAGCAGGTAGGAGGAGAGGGCTTCTTGGGAATCAATTCTATCTTAGTAAAAATGGCAATTAAGCTGGGCCTGCTGGAAGTTAAAAGGGACTTAAGGCTTTTTGGAGGGCCAGATTACCCTCTGGTTCCAGCTCTTCAGACCCTTGCTGAATATAGAAAGGAGATTGCAAGGGCTTTATCTGTTGTAACTGAAGGAGAAGGGTTTGCAATGAAAGAAGAAGGAGTTCTATTTATCTTTGGAGGGAATGAGATAAGAGACACGGTAATAGGGACGATAACATCTATTCTGGCAAGAGATGAGTTCTCAAAGGGCTCTCTAGTTGTAATAGGCCTTTCAAGAAGCGACTCTCTCGTCAAGATTTCTGCAAGGCTTACGGAAGAGGGAGTGAGGGCCGGAATAAACTTAGACGAGTTGATGAGGAAGAGCTGCCTAAGGACTGGTGGGATTGGCGGGGGGCACAAGCATGCCGCAGGAGGCTACATTCCATTGGACAAGGAAGAACTCTTCTGCAGAGAGGTTTTGAAAGTTTTAAACGAGACCAAGGCTCTCAAGTAACTGCTTTAACTCCCTTCTCGTCTCCGATTCCTCCTTTTTGTACCTCTCAAGCAACGTCTCAGTGAGTTGCTTCTTGGACTTAAGTTCCTCAATCAGCTCCTCCTTGTTCCTCTTGATGAAAACGTGACCAGCTCTCTCGTATACCTCTGCATCTCCCTCTATTTTCTCCAATTTCCTCAGTGCTTCTTCCATTGATCTTAGATCCATTTCAAGCGTGGCTATCTGGGTTCTTAGAGACTCTATCCTGCTGACCAGCTCTCTATACCTGGCTTGGGCATACTGCATTCCTTCTTCTGGAGCGGATTGCATCGTTTTTGAATAGGGTTCGTTGAACTTTTAACTTGATGCCTACCTCTCCAGCTCAACCAAGGCGGCCTTCTCCAATATGATGAGTTCAGCTTTTCCTGAGCAAGATGTAACTTCCTCAAGACCCATCTCCTTCAAAAGAAACTCTGGCCTTCCGAACTCTCCTATCTCTTCAGCTCCAAGCTTTTTGCATATTTTAGATGAAAGTCCCTTCCAGTCAATTGATCTTCTCGACACAGCAATTAAAACGAGCCTATTTGAGCCTATTGGGTCCACGAATTCCAAAGCCCTTTTAATCTGCCTCTCCCCAGATAAACAAACAGCTATTTCAGCCCTTAGGCTTTTTGTGATGTTTTTTCCTTCCCTAAAAGCTCTAAGTGCCCTGTAAGCTGCAATCGCAGCATGCCTGCTTGAGACAATTGAAGATGAATTGAAGAGAGCCACCCTAACATCGTTAAAAAGGTCTCCTGGAATCTTACTTAGGGGTCTTTGAAGCCTGAGCGAGATGACAGCAACGTATCCTTCGTCCGTTTCAAAAACCTCCATTCGCTCGCACCTCAATTTCCTCTCGGTTCTTGTAGTGTGAGAGGAAAAAAATTGGGTACTTAATCGGATCTTCGCTTTCGAAAATAAAGCGATTTCCTATAATATATTCCAACAAGCTTATAGGGTGTCCTAAAATTCCCTTGATGGGGACACTATGGGCATGGAATCTATAGAAGAACTCTCATCCAACAAGATCCTAAGGGCTGCGTGGTACTCCATTGTGGTCTGTTTCTTCCTTTTTTTCGTACTTATACCTCCCATATACCTTTTTGCTTACATAGCTGGGAGTTTTGACAAGTTACCCCTTGTGCTGAAGAATGCTGAGATAATCAGGGATATGAAGAGAGCAGTGGGTCTAAGCTATGCTATTGCAGCAACTGTAACGTTAATTGACTTAATAACAGCCCTTCCCATGGCTTGGATCCTTCTAAAGAAGGAATTTCCCTTAAAAAGATTTCTAGATACCCTATTAGACCTTCCTATGGCCCTTCCAACCTCTGCGTTGGGGTTCTCGGTAGCGATGTTTTGGCTCAAGCTGACGAATTTAAGAAGTGCATTTTGGGCTGTTGTCGCTTTGCACGTAGCAATGAGCTATCCTTACATGCTAAGAACTCTGATTGCATCGTTAAAAGCGGTGAAATCTCAGTATGAAGTTGCTGCCCGAACCTTGGGTGCTCACCCTTTCACAGTAGCTAGAACCATTACCCTTCCAATCGCAAAACCGGGCATAGTTGCTGGATGTATCCTTTGTTTCGCAAAGAGTTTGAGCGAAACTGGGGGAACTGCGGTCACTCTATCGGTAATAGGATCGCTTGAAAGAACGGGACCCGTTCTTATCAAGGCTTGGAAGTCCGTTTCAGAACAAGCTGAAGTTTTTCTCTTAGCTGGAGGTATATTGTGCGCTATTTTGATTGTTTCATCCCTTGCAGTATTATGTTCATTTAAATTTTTGGCTCTAAAGTGGAAATTACCTATAAGGAGGATTTGGCCTTGGGAGAGCAGGATAAGCAGGAGGCCATTTACTTCAATTAGGGACTTATTCTCAGTGCTTTTCTCAATTGTCATCGTTCTGATTCCTTCCATGTTCATAGCTCTTTTCCCCTTATGGTTAAAATATGAGGGACTTCCTGAAGGCCTCCTTTCTGCGATCAAGAACTCCGTCTTAATAGCCTCCGCAGCTACAGTGATAAATCTGATTACAGGAGTCCCTCTCTCTATTTTGGTTGCAAGATCAAGATCTTCCCTCATAACTGGCCTCTTGGACGCCTTGATCAACGTACCCCTTATAGTTCCCACAACAGCACTGGGCTTCTCTATCTCCCTTTTTTGGAGTAGAGGCATCGCATTGGGCCTCTCCGATCTAACTGTAATTTCTCTTGCTCACATATCGTTTACTCAGCCCTTGCTCGTCAGAAACGTAATAGCATCTTTGGAGCAGTTAGATCCATCTTTGGAAGACACAGCAAGAACGTTGGGTGCAAACCCTCTCGAAACCTTTAGAAAGATCACTTTCCCTTTGATAAGTCCTGGAATAGTGGCTGGAACCATTCTATCCTTTACAAGAAGTTTAGGAGAGACGGGGGCCACTATTTCTGTTGTTCCAGTAGCTCATACCGCTCCTGTCTACATAGTAGAGCTTGTGAAGGAGAAGGCTTATTCAGTCGCAGGTATCTCATGCATCATCCTCCTCCTAATATCAGGAGCTCTTCTTTACGCTTTGAAGAGGGCAGGGAGGGGTTCATAGGTTGCCAAGGGTTGAGTTAAAGGGAGTAACAGTGAAATATGGGAGAAAAATTGCTTTGAACAACGTTAGTATGGAGATAAATGATGGAGATTATGCGATAGTTGTTGGTCCAACCGGGGCTGGAAAGACAACCCTATTAAAGGCCATTTGTGGCCTAGTCCCCCTAGCTAAGGGGAGGATAATCGTAGACGGCGAAGACATCACGGAAGTCCCTCCGGAGAAAAGAGGGGTTGGATATCTGCCTCAAGGATATGCGCTCTTCCCCCATCTAGACGTGTGGGGGAACGTTACATTCGGTCCGACCAGCAGAGGATGGGAAAAAAGCGATGTAGAGGCGATTGCGAGAAGGATTTTGAACCTAGTGGGCCTCATCGAGAGAGCTGATGCCTATCCTCATGAGTTGAGTGGTGGCATGGCCCAGAGAGTTGCTTTGGGCAGGGCCATAGCCTCTGGAGCCGATCTAATTCTTCTAGATGAACCTCTATCCGCCCTCGACGTGATGCTTCGCATAATGTTAAGATATGAGATAAAGAAGATGGCAAAAACGCTTAATCTTACGGTAATACACGTGACTCACGACCATGAGGAGGCCATAAGCGTCGGAGATCGCATATTCCTTCTAAGGGAGGGGAAGTTGCTCGAAGAAGGATCTCCGGAGGAGCTATTTAGGTCCCCAAAAAATCCATTTACAGCTTATTTTATCGGAGAAAGCAATTTTTTCATAGGTCATGCGAGTAATGGGGTGATTAGAATAGGAAACCTTGAGTTAAGAAGCGCATCAAAGCTAAAAGGAGAGGTCTTAGTTGCTATAAGGACCAGAATGGTTAAGATCTTACCAAAGAAGGATGAATTATCAAATTTCTTTGAAGCAAAAGTAGAAGAAGTTAGGTTCTTTGGAAAAGTCACTAGGCTTCTGTTAAAGCTGGATGATTTGAGAATGATGAGCGAGATGCCCACCCTAAAAATTAAGGGTTTAGAGCCTGGAAAGAAGGTCTTCATCTCTATAGATCCTAGAGACGTTTTATTGTACGGATTGGAGGCCTTGAAGGAATATCCGGAGATAAAGGAGGCTGTCCTTAATGCCTGAGATTGAACTCAGGGAAGTTAGGAAGACTTTTGGTAGGATAGTAGCTGTAGACAGAGTGAACATTACCATAAAAGATGGAGAATACTTGGCTATCATAGGTCCTAGTGGTTGTGGGAAGTCCACCCTTCTCAAGATAATAGCTGGAATTTTAGAACCAGATGAAGGAGATGTGTTGGTTGATGGGAAATCCGTTCTAGGAAAGCCGCCAGAGGAGAGAAACATGGGCTTCATATTTCAGGACCTTGCCTTATTTCCCCACATGAATGGTTTTGAAAACGCTGGATATGGGCTTAAAGTCAGAGGTTTCGGAGAAAAGGAAATAAATCATCGCATTCTTGAGCTAGCGAATGAATTTGGGTTTGAAGTAGAACTTGATAAACTTCCTCACGAGATGAGCTCTGGAGAGCAACAACAAGTAGCCCTGCTGAGGGCAATTGCCTTCGGGGCAAAGGTACTCCTGTTGGATGAGCCCCTTTCTGCCATAGACAGGAAGGTTAGTGAGGAAGCGAGGGAGAAGTTAAGGAGAGTCATCAAGTCCAAAGAGTTAACCGCAATTCACGTTACGCACAATCAAGAGGAAGCGATGGCTGTTGCAGATAGGATCGCTGTAATGAGAAGAGGAAGATTTGTCCAGATTGGGACGCCCGAGGAGCTATACTATCAGCCAAGAAACCCTTTTGTCATGGCTTTTGTGGGAGATGCAAGCTTCCTCGTAGGTAGAACTGAAAGAGGGAGGGTTATGGTTAGAGGAGGATACGAGATAGGTCCCTCCCACCTTCCAGAAGGCAAGCTTCTTGTAGTTGGAATAAGACCAGAAAACGTGGTTTTTGGAAAGGGAATTCCTGGCAAAATCAGGTTGAAGAGTTACCTTGGAGCTCTCATAAGGTATGAAATAGAACTTGTAAACGGGGACATCATCGTAGCAATAACAGAAGAGGAGCTTGAAGAAAAGGAGGTGAAAGTTTGGTTCTCCGACTATAAACTCTTTAGGTACCCAGAGGAAGGATTGACTGAAGCAATCTCGCCGGGGTGAATTTTGTGGGGGATGTTAAGAAGTATCTGGATTATTTCAAAAGGAAAGAGACGATGGATCTCATTCAAAAGCTGGATGCACATGCCCTTAAGGTAAGAGACACCGTTGAAGAGTTAAAGAAAGCAATAGATGCTTATAGAGATGGATTATTGGACGAATCAAGGTCTGCTATTCAGAGAGTCAAGACTTTTGAGGAGGAGGCGGACGGAATTCGCCGTTCGATTATGCTCGACATAGCTCGGTCTGAACTTAAGGGGGAAGATGCTGAGATGATTGCTAAAATCTCTTCAAGCGTTGATATTGTGGGAGATGAGGCTAAGAATGCAGCACTCACTCTTGAAATTATACTAGAAAAGGAGGAGATTCTAATGGAAGAGAGCATGTCCATAGGATATGGCATGAGGAAAACATTGAGCCTAATGGCCGACACTTTGCTGAAAGAAGTTGAAGCACTTACGAAGGCAATTAAGTGGTTGTTTGAAGACCCAGATAAGTGCTATGATTTCATCTTAGAGGTGGAAAGGCTTGAACATGAGATTGATCTGCAATACCATCAAGCTAAGAAGGATTTGCCAGTTGAAATGGGGATAAAGACGTTGTTCCTGCTCAATGACATATTAGCGGAAATAGAAAGTTCCTCTGATCTGGCAGAAGATGCCTCAGATATATTAAATATGCTCAGAGTTAGGCTCTCTCTGCCAGGAAGGTTTTAGGGAAGAGAATGAAGGGGACTATTCAATGCTTAGAGGGATCAAAAAGGTTAAGGCGTCACTGATTTTAGGGTTTCTAATTACTATGCTAAGCCTCCTTCATGTGAAGCTATATGTTCCGTCTACTCTTCCAAGAATGCCCATTCAGATGACTTGTAGGGGCTATCCATTCCCATGGATCGTTGGTGCTGGAAATCCTGGCGAAGAACCTCTTATCTGGAGCTTTCAGTGGCTAAACCTGGGATTTGACCTTGCTATCTGGACATTCTTTGCTTTTGTGCTTCAATTGATTAAGGAATCTTTGAGAGGAGCTTGAAGCTCCCTCTTGCTTTAAATATGAATCTTCTCCTCTTATACAGAGGAAACTTAATTTGGCATTCCTAAAGCCCGCTATATCTTCCAATGGCCATAGCTGATTAGACTAACGTGAGATCTCGGAAGCCTTTTATCTTCTCTCTTCTTCAAGCACCCTCATTATCTCCTCTAGATCCGGAACCTGCCTGATTAGATATACCTTAACGAAGATCACTCTTCTATCCTCGTCTAGCAATATGTTGGCTCTCTCAGAAAACCCCTCCTTCTCCCTAAACACACCTAGTTTTCTAGCTAGTCCCCCGTGGGGCCAAAAATCCGAGAGCAATCTGGTTTTGTTTACCCCTATTGCCTTAGCCCAAGCCCTCTTGCAGAACGTTGAATCCACGCTTATCCCAACTGCTATAGCGTTAAGCTCCTCAAGCCCTTCATAATTGTCCTCTAGATTCCTCATTTGCTTTGTACAAACCGAAGTCCAAGCAAGAGGGTGGAAGGAAAGGAGCACCTTCTTCCCTCTCTGCTCTGATAACTTGAAGGGCCTTCCGTCCTGGTCCGGTAGTTCAAAATCCTCGACCCTTTCTCCAAACTTATCGCGCTAGGCAGGTTAAATCACCTAAATAAAACAGGAAGGACGATATTTAACGGTTTGGTTAGTCATTCCAACATGATTATCTTCGTAAAAACTGCTTAGGAATCTTTTGGCCCTAGTCAACCATTTCCTTATCTCCTGGAACGTTTGGCAGCTTGATGACTATCAGGCTAGTTTCACTATTGCCCTTGTTTCTCACAGAATGTACCTCTCCAGCCTCTATAACTGCCACATCGCCTCGAGCCGCCTCATATTCCTTTCCATTCACAGTTAAAATTGCCTCATTTAAGAAGATGAAGATTTCTAAGGACTCCCTGTGGAAGTGGGCCCTTGCCTCTCCTCCCTGAGGAATCTTTACCCTAAATATTCCCATGTTTCCTATTGGCCTTTCAAATTCCCTCCTCAGCAAGGTCTCCCTGATGTAACCGTCTCTTTTGACCACTTCTCCCGTACCCGGTGTGATCAACCCCATAACGTTTATCCCAAACTTGTTTACCTTAATAAGGAATTAATTGTTCGGCTTATTAACCTTTTAAACATCAAAAATAGCTTCGAGAACTTGGATTTTCCTTAAAGCTAAACTCGGTCCAGAAATCATTTTTCTGCACGATCTCGCTCAGCCCCTTAACCTTAATAATTGCCTTAACTTTGTCAAAGAGATCTTTATCCTCGGTGATCAGTACTAGACCCTTTTCCTTGGCATAATAAGCGTAGGCGCCATTAATTAAATCTCGAGCCGCCGTTAATTACGTCAAGAAGTCCATTGTGGCCTACTTGGACGTTAAGAAAGGCTTGAAATGGATAATAGGAGTTATTAGAGGCTCTGGGCTTAGAGGGCTGCTTATCCAGTATTTAAGGAGCTAGAAAGCTACGGGGGACAGGAGGTTTGCAAGAAAAGAAGATTCCTATAGAAGTATAGAAGACTCGTGTGCTCATCGGGATCGTGGTAAGGCACTAACTGAAGCAGGGTTTTCTTGCGATTACAACAGATCCATTTTATAGATCTGGATCCCCCATCTCTGATGGCTGAATATACCTCGGGATCGCTAAAGGAGGAGATCGAAAACCTCAAAAACAGTTCTATGAACTTAAGAGGGTTATCCTGCCAGAAGAGGAGATACCTGAGGAGGAGCTTAGGGAGTTGAGGAAGAGGGTAAAGGAGATCATCGAAGAGGGAAAGGGCGTATCTTGGGAGGAGGTAAGGGAAGAACTCCAAAGAAAGGGCAAAGAGAGAAGGTCGCTTAAAGTATAAGGTGGACATTCGTGGGATACAAGGTTATCTTACATAAAAGGGCAA
>JAVCBX010000123.1:0-8272 GCA_037917635.1 Thermoproteota archaeon
GGCCTGTCCTTGAACGACCAAGTCGGGTTTCTCGTCTCATCCTTTGCGTATAGATTTCTAAGTCCAATTGAGCGTCCCAGGTCCTCACACTTGATTAGAGGAGTGTTTCCTTCCCCTAGATCAACGACTTTCGTCCCCTCCCTTATTGGTAGGAGCTCCTTATACTTCCAAGTTCCTCCCCTCCTCCTGATGAGCTCGTCCTTAGTTAACACGTTCGATATGGTATCGTAATCGTAGTAGATATCGAGTCTTCCATCGAGTCTGCTGCAGTAGAACACCCTTTCATTGGGCTTGTGTTCCTCCCCACACCTGGCGCACTTCAGCTTTTCAACGAACATGTCCATCTTAGATGAATAATCTAACCTTTAATTTATGATTAAGATAGGGCTTTGTTCTAGCTGATTGTTTGCCATGGGGAGTGGGAAGCATGAGAGGAAAGAGGTTGCTCATTGCTTTAGGGGGGAACGCGATAAAGCAGGCTCATGAGAGGGGGACTTACGAGGAACAGCTTAGGAACATAGATATGACGTGTAATCACATAGTTGAGATCGTAAAGAGGGGCTACAGGGTCGCATTAACCCACGGAAATGGTCCTCAAGTCGGAGCCCTGTTAATTCAGCAGGAGGAAGCTGCAAATCTAGTCCCGCCTCAGCCAATGGACGTGTGCGGTGCCATGACGCAAGGTCAAATAGGATACATGCTTCAACAGACCCTTCAGAATAAGTTGAGAGCCTCGGGTATTCAGATTCCAGTGGTGACGATAATAACCCAAGTGCTCGTGGACAAGAATGATCCCGACTTTCAAAATCCCTCTAAGCCTGTTGGACCTTTTTACGATCTGGAAACGGCTGAAAAATATCGTAGGGAAAAGGGATACGTGATAAAGAAGGTGAAGCCCACCGGAGAGAAGATCTATAGAAGAGTTGTTCCGTCCCCCGATCCAATAAGGACTGTAGAGGCAGATCCGATCAGGCTACTTTATGAGAGCGGGGCCATTGTAATAGCCTCTGGTGGAGGGGGCATTCCTGTAATCGAGGAGAACGGGCTCCTTAAAGGGGTAGAAGCTGTTATAGATAAGGACTTAGCCGGGGAGAGGATGGCTGAGGTTATAGGAGCAGAGATCTTCATGATATTGACCGATGTTGAGAAGGTGAAGCTGAACTTTGGGAAGCCAAACGAGAAGGACATAGATATAATGACGGTGTCAGAGGCCAAGGAATACCTTAAGCAGGGGCATTTCTTACCAGGAAGCATGGAACCCAAAGTCAGGGCCTGCATAAGGTTCATAGAGAAGGCTGGGGGAGAAAAGGCTATAATAACATCTCTTGATAAGGCTGTTGAGGCTCTGGAAGGAAAAACTGGCACCTTCATCGTTTCAGATCCTTGAAAAGTGCATAAATTGCAGTTTCTTCAATTATGATGAGAGAGGTTGCTAGGACCTGTTCCTTCATCAGCTTTGGAGATTTAACCAAGTTTGTTTACCTTGTAATGTGGGTTTAATGTTTTAAACCCAAACCGGGCTGGATCTACGATGAGCGTAAAACTTCCAGTTTATTTAGACAACATGAGAGCAACGAGAGTCGATCCTATTGTTGTTAAGGAGATGTTAAAGTACATGGAGGAGATCTATGCTTCGCCAGGAGGAGAATTCGGGCATAGCATGGAAGAAGAGGCCTCCGAGGCCTTAGAAAGAGCTAGAGAGACGATAGCTAGGAAAATAGGAGCTAAGCCGAAGGAGATAATCTTCACCTCTGGGAGGGTAGAGAGCAACAACTTAGCGATTAAAGGGACGGTGCTAGCCTCTGGGAGGAAAGGTAAAGTTGTCTCCTCAAAGATAGAGGAGAGCTCGGTTCTAAGAAGCTTAGAAAGGCTCAATAAGATGGGATTCGATGCCACATTAATTCCAGTTAACTCAGAAGGCTTTTTAGATTTGGATAAGCTTGAGCAAAGCTTGTCTGGAGCTATTATGGGTTCTATCCAATTTGTTAACCAGGAGATTGGTACAATTCAAGACCTTGGGGCAATAGGAGATATATTCGAGGATAAAGGCGTGATTTTTCACAGCGATGCCTCCTGGGCTTTCTGCAAGGTTGACATAGACGTTCAGAAGGTGAAGGTTGATCTCTTAACCCTATCATCTGGATTGATCCATGGACCTAAGGGGGTAGGGGCTCTATATGTAAGAGAGGGAACAAAGCTTCAACCTCTCTTCGATGGAGCTCCAAGGGAATTCGGCCTTAGGCCAGGAATGGAGGACGTTGCAAGCGTTGTTGGTTTTGCAAAGGCGGTTGAGCTTATTAAGGAGGAAGATATAGAGAGGATGAAGAAGCTTAGAGATAAGCTCATAGATCTACTTTTGGAGATACCTGATACAAAGCTGAACGGTCCTAGGGGTGATAAAAGGGTTTGTAATAATGTGAACGTATCGTTCTTTGGAGTCGAAGGAGAGAGCATCCTATTGAAGGCTAGCATGAAAGGCCTCCTTCTTAACACTGGATCTGCCTGTTACAGCAGGGAACTCCTACCAAGTCACGTAATATTAGCAATCGGCGGCTCGTTTGAGCAATCTCACGGCTCAGTCAACCTAGGCCTCAGTAAGTGGACCAAAGAACAGGAGGTGTTATATGCTAAGGAAGTCCTTGAGGAGATAGTTAGAGAGATGAGGAGCATAAGCCCTGTTTACAGGAGGTCATAGGCATGAGGCAGGGGGAAGGGGTAAAGGAGTTGTGGAAGAGGATAGGTTACACCGACAAGGTGATAGATCACTTTATGAACCCGAGGAACATCGGAGAGATGAAGGATGCGGACGTCTCCTCTACAGTTGGAAGCGTTGCGTGCGGCGACATGATCAAGATATTCCTTAAGGTCGATGATTCAGATAGAATAGAGAAGGTCTCATTCCTTTCTTATGGTTGCGCCTCGAACATAGCCACCACTTCCGTAATGACGGAGCTTGTAAAGGGGAAAAAACTTGAAGAGGCAAAGAAGCTCACATTTAAGGAGATAGTCAAGGAGCTTGGGGGTCTTCCGGCCATAAAATATCACTGCGCAGTCCTTTCCATTGTAGGTCTTAGAACTGCCATAGCAAAGTACGAGGTTAAGAGGGGGAAGAGGTCTCTTGACCAGAGCTTCGTGATGACTCTGCTTAGTGGGGTGCTGGACCCCATGATGGGGAGGGACATAGTGAGCATGGGGAAGGTAGGCCCTGTAAAAGTTCAGGATAGATCGATTGAAATTGAGCTTAAAATGCCCGAAGAGGACGAGATTTCAAAGGTGATCAAGGAGGAGATAATCGAGGCGTTCGAAGGGCTTGACGTAAGGTTGAACTTGAAGTTTGAAGGGAAGCCCTAAACTTTTTTCTCAGGAGCTATCAGCTTGTAAACCTCTTCAGCTGCTTCTAAAGCTTCCTCTACGCTTTCTACCCCTTTTACCATCATCTTCCCATTTGGAAAGAGGCTGTACTCCCTCCCCTCCTTTGCGAAGGCCAACATCACCCCAGAAACCAATCCTAGCCTGAAGCCAGCCTTTTCGAGTGAAGGAGCTAACTCCTTTAAGTTGAGTTCCATCTTCTCATCGGGATTTATTTTGTAATAATCCCCAGCTGCACAGGGCTTTACCACTTTTGGCAAGCCCATCACCCTATGTATTCGGTTGATATCCCGCCCTCCTTAACTGGTTTAGGAATTTCTTTGCTCTTTAATTCCTCATCAAGCTTTTTAAGAGTTGCTTCAAGGGCCCTGTGAAGTGCCTTAGCCGTTTCTGGAAGCAGAACGATCTCTGCAACCATCTGCCCCCTCAAGACATCGATGAATCCAAGCCTTACAACTCCCTCCTTCTTCACATCTCCCTCCTTAGAAACGGCCTTAATTGATATGCCAACCATCGCCTCGTCGGCAAACACAGGAGTGACCGTTGAGGGCGTTTCTCTTATCTGAATCTTCTTGCGTTGCATGTCATGCAATTATGCTTTCGTCCTATAAAATCCCTACTTGATGCTCCGAACCATCATAAATTCCAAAACCTCCGCTCCTCAGAATGATCCATTTCTAAAGGGAGAGGGAATATAAAAGAAAAGAGGCCGTTTTCTGCCTGTAAGAGAGCTCAGGAAGGCATTGGGAAATGGCTAGGCTCTCAAATGAGAGTCGAAATGCTTAAAGTCAAGATTTCAAAGAGGCTGGACGTGAGTAAGAAATCTTCAGACTGAAATAGCAATCTTAGCACAAACTGCACTTTATTTGATCAAAACAAATTTGCGAGCAGCTATCGCTAAACAATTACGATCAGCAAAGCTCTTTCAATTTAATAAGCGTCTTCTCAATGATGAGATCACTAGAGCTCATCTTTATGCCTTAATTCCTTAACATAAAGCATCGTATACAGCCCAGCAGCTAACTGAACCGTTACTAGTTTTTTAATGGGAATTACTTCGTAATTGATCTCCCTTTCGACGATTTATTAAATTCTAAAAGCCTCCTCTTTACCTCAGCCGCCAAATCTGATAGCCTTTTGTCAAAACCCAGCTCCAACTGGTAGTTTATCATCCTCAGAAAAAGGCCTACCAGCAGCATGGAATAAAACTTGCTGACCAGCTCATTATCAAACTTCTCCGCCACGGTTGCAGGTCTTTCTAGCTCAGGATTTTTCTCTGCCCAATTTCTTTCCGCTTTTATCGATTCTAGCCCTACTTCAAGGAAGTATTTCACTGATTCCTTAAATCTAGATGGCCTTGTCAGTAAGTTATGCACTTTCTTGAACCTGTCGTGCAAGAATTTGTATAGGCCCTCCATAAAAATTCAGCTTTGATATTATTGCATCTCTTCTAATTACATCTGACTCATTCAGATCGTTAATCCTTGGATCAAAATAGTATGGAACCTCACAAACCAGCTCCTCCTGTCATAACTACCGTTGGAATAGCGATAGCTGTCGTCCGTTTCGCTGTAGGAATAGCCCTAGGATACGGAGTTGGAAAGACGAGGAGGGGTTAGCCACTACTTTTCTTCTTTTTTATCTGAGCCAAGGTAAGCTCTACAGACAATTCTTGGGTGTTATGGTGTGCGGGAGGGGAACCAAAGCAAATACCTTAAAAGAGGAGAGGAGATAATAATTCAAAGAACTTTTTCGGAAGAAAAATGAGACAGAGATCTCGCTAGAGCAACTTAAAGGTGCTACGCAAAGAGCAGACGGATAGTTTAATGAGAGGTCGGAAAAACCAACCAGCTTCCTTTTAAGTAGACAAAGCTTAAAGTCCTAATAGACAAGATTTCATGATGTCATCTGACATTGAGGGGCTGGAAGAAGCTATAACAATTAGTAGGAGAGGGAAAAGGGAGCTCAGGTCTATATACTCGAGGGGTAGATTTGCGCTTCTCGAGTACAGGGATCCTCTTACAAAGGAAAAGAGCGAAAACAAGTTTAAACTCGTTCTGCTGCACGAAAACAATAGTGTTGAGGAGTTCTTCATAATTCCTTTGAAACAAGCCAACAGATTCCTCCTTCTAAAGGAAAAGAACGTGAAGGGGCCAAAAGTAAAGGCTTGGAACCCTAAAACGGGGAAATTGGAGGAAGTTCTGCCTTAGGTGTCTAGATGGCTCAAGAGAGCCTAATTGGAGTAATATCAGACACCCACATACCAACCAGAGCAAGGAAGATCCCAAAGAAAGTTATAGATTCCTTCTCCTCAGTAGATTTGATACTCCATGCGGGGGATATCGTGTCCATAGAAGTTGTAGATGAGCTGAACAACTTAGCTCCGGTAGAAGCGGTTGCTGGCAACATGGACTTTCCAGAAGTTGTGGAAAAGTTTCCTGAGTTCAAAGTGGTGGAGGTAATGGGAAGGAGGATTGGAATAGTGCACGATACGGGATCCTATGTAGGGCTGAGCGATTTCGCTAGGAGACTAGCTCTGGAGAAGGAGCTTGACGTTTTGGTTTTTGGACACACTCACAGGAGCTTCATGAGAAGGGAAGGAGGTAAGCTTTACCTAAATCCTGGAAGTCCAACCCATCCAATCCCTCCTTTCCTAGTTAAGCCCTCGTTTGCCCTTCTCAGAGTTGGAGAAAAGGTTGAGGCCCAGCTAATAACCCTCTAGCTCTGGAGACAGGCATATTAATAGGTTATGATAGGGAGAGGAGATGGGTGATCGTTGAAAACACTCATCTTAGGCGGAACTGTAATAACCATGGATGAAGGGAGAGAAGTGATCAAGGAGGGTTCGATTCTAATTAAGGATGAGAGGATAGAATTCGTTGGAAGAAGGTCTGAAGGGGAGTCCTTCTCAGCGGACAGGGTGATAGAGGCAAGAGGCAAGTACATACTTCCTGGTTTCATTAATATGCATTGCCACATGTTTCAAGTCCTTCTAAGGACGGTTGGGGCTGATATGGTGCTTTTAGACTGGCTAAGAACTGCAATTTGGCCAATAGTTCCAAAAATGAGTTATGAAGATGTTTATTGGGCAGCGATGCTAGCTATAGCCGAGAACATCAAGAGCGGAGTTACCACGGTTGTAGATATGCACTACGGAAATCCTCATCACGAAGCGGTTCTTAAGGCCTTCGAGGACTCCGGAATAAGGGGCTTTCTATCAAGGGGGTTCTATGAGATCGAGGCTCACGAGCCCCTTAGGGAAAGGGCGGATGAGGTTTTAGAGGACTTAACCAAGTTAATGAAGAGGTACGAGAACGTCATGCCTGGACCCATGCATCCGTGTTTCGTCTCAAATGACTTGCTATTAGCCTCAAAAGAACTTGCAGATAGATTTGGAAGGAATTTTTACACGCATTTAGCCGAAAGCGAGGAAGACGTGCAGCTGTTAGTGAAGAGAGAAGGAAAGAGGGATGCTGAGCTCCTTTATGACCTCGGATTATTGGACGAGAGATTCATAGGAGTTCACGCTTGCAGGCTTAGCGAGGAGGAGGTCTTTTACCTAGGAGAGACGAGGTCAAACACGGTTCACTGTCCCACTTCAAACATGTACATAGCTGATGGAATATCTCCAATTGTAAACCTGGCAAAGAAAGGGGTAAACGTTTCACTTGCAACGGATGGACCGGCAAGCACCGGAAGGCAGGATATCTTCAGCGAAATAAAGACGGCTGCACTTCTTCAAAAGGTGCACTACGAAGATCCCTCCATAATATCCGCTAAGGATGTTCTGAGGATGGCAACCGTAAATGGAGCTAAGGCCCTCGGAATTAAAGCTGGAGTTCTAAAAGAAGGATATTTGGCTGTAAGGGAACCAGATAAATCTTTAATAAAAATCCCTCCAGTTAAAGAAGCTGTCGAACGTTCAAAGTCTTAAATCGTGTTTGAACTTTGCCTTCATCGCTTTTTCTAAAGGCCAAGCATCCTCTATCAACATATCTGGCACATCACCATCCAGAACTGGATAAGCAAGCTTACATTTTTTACAAACGATGAACATTCCTTTCTCTTCGACATTTCCTTTACATCTTGGGCATGCGAGAATTTCCAGTAGATCTTTAGCTACTGCCATGATAAAACATTTAAAGAGAGAGACTTAAATGTTTTTAACAAATTGCTTTCGGGGTATTTACGTGCAAAGATACGATGTGGTTATTTGCGGTGCAGGACCCGCTGGCTTATCGACAGGAATCTCGATTTTGAGACACGAAAAGAACGCTGAAGTTCTTATTTTGGAAAGCAGAGAAGAGGTTGGTGAAGAGAAGTGTGGGGAAGGATTAGGAAGGGATTGGTTGTATAAACATCTCGATAACTTCGGCTCCTTCCTTCTCTCTAAATTATCCAAGAAATGTTTCGAGAACGACATCTATGGCTTCACCCTTTTTCTACCGAGCGGGAGGAAAATAACAGCAAGAGCTAAAGAACCGCAAGGCTGGATACTGAACAAAGATTTCTTCCTGAAAAATTTGGCGAAAATATTCGAGAAGCTTGGCGGGGAAGTTAAAACCAAATGGACGCTACCATCGCCTATAGCCTCCATCGATCGCGAATCGCCCAAGAAAACCTCATGCGCGGTTTTCATTAACGCTTCCATCGTTCAAGTTCCTCGGTAAGCTTAATGCTTATCTTCTCCTCGAACCTTTTAACCCACTTCCAGACAGCCGTCTTAGGGACCCTATGAAACCCCGATAAGGCTTTGGCCGCCCTCCTTAAGCTTGATAGCTGGGCGTAGAAGGCTACGCCCAGCATCTTCAGCTCAACCGGCACCCTATTCCTCTCGAATATACCAGAGCCTTCCACAAAGCTCCTAATACTCAGCATGGGATAACGCTAGGTAAAGAACCAC